>NZ_JBFRFA010000014.1:0-82030 GCF_052114585.1 Pedococcus sp. 2YAF34 | reverse complement strand
CCGTGGGGGTCCGCGCCGTCCGCGGCGGCTTGTTGACGGCCGCGACCTCGGCCGGCTCGGCGGCGTGCTCGTCGAGGGCCGGCGGCGGCGGAACCGTGGGCATCCACTGCCCGAGCCGGTCCTTCTCGTGGAGCAGGTCGCGGATGTCGAGCTCGGAGTACTCGAACTCGGGGCTCCAGTGCAGCGCGTCGAACGGGCACACCTCGATGCAGATGCCGCAGTACATGCAGAGGCTGAAGTCGATGGCGAACCGGTCGAGCACGTTGCGCTGCCGGTCGCGGCCACCCGGCGTCGTCGCGGGGATCGTCTCCTTGTGCGAGTCGATGTAGATGCACCAGTCCGGGCACTCGCGGGCGCAGAGCATGCAGGAGGTGCAGTTCTCCTCCAGCAGCGCGATCACGCCGCGGCTGCGCGGAGGCAGGTGCGGCGAGACGTCGGGGTACTCCGCCGTGTGCGTCGGGCGCGCGAGCGTGCGGGCCGTGGTGGCCAGGCCCTTGAGGATGCCCGGTACGGCGCCGCCGCTGCTGCGCCTCGCCGGTCGGGCGTTCGACGACGCGGGGCTGGCTGGCTGGGGCTTGGTGGGCTCGCTCATGCGGTCAGCACCACCCAGACGCCGGTGAGGGCCAGCTGTGCGAGGGCGAGCGGCACGAGGACGAGCCAGGCGAGGCGCTGGAGCTGGTCCTCGCGCAGCCGCGGCCACGCGACCCTCAGCCAGATGACGACAACGGCGATGCAGAACCCCTTGAGCACCGTCCAGAGCCAGCCGAGCTGGTCGCTCAACGGGCCCTGCCACCCGCCGAGGTAGAGCACGGTGAACAGCAGTGACATCACGACGATCCCGGCGTACTCGCTGAGCAGGAAGAACGCGAACCGCAGCCCGGTGTACTCGGTGTAGGCGCCGAACACGATCTCGGAGTCTGCGACGGGCATGTCGAACGGCGGGCGCTGCAGCTCGGCGACGGCGGACACGAGGAACACCACGGCTCCCGGCAGCTGCCACAGCAGCCACCACGGCGACCAGGCGTGGGCGATGCCGGTGAGCGACAGCGTCCCGGCGGCCAGGCACACCGATGCGACGGCGAGGACCATCGGCAGCTCGTAGGACAGCAGCTGGGCGGCAGCACGCATGGCACCGAGCAGCGAGTACTTGTTGGCGCTGGCCCACCCGGCCATCAGGGTGCCGAGGATGCCGACGGCCGTCACCGCGAGGACGAAGACGGCGCCGGCCGGGGCGTCGGCCGCCACCACGTCCGGCGACAGCGGGATGACCGCCATCGCGACGAGGTAGGGCACGAGGGCGACGGCGGGCGCGAACCGGAAGACACCCTTGTCGGCGGCCGCCGGGGTGATGTCCTCCTTCTGCACGAACTTGACCCCGTCGGCGACGAGCTGCGCCCAGCCGTGGAAGCCACCGGCATACATGGGCCCGAGCCGTCCCTGCATGTGGGCCATGACCTTGTGCTCGGTCTGGCCCACGAGCAGCGGCAGCACGAGGAAGGCAGCGAGGACGGCCACCGCGCGGACGACGACCTCGAGGGCGTCGGCGCCGGTCACCGCGGGCCCCACTCGGGGTCGGGCACACCTGGCGCCGAGACCCGACGCCGGCCGGTCGGCTTGCTGTGCTCGCTCTCCCCCGGCTCCTTGGCGCCCGGCCACTGCTTGGACGCACGGGCCGCCAGGACGAACGACTTGCGCAGCGGCGTGCCCTCGAAGCCGTCGGGCAGCAGCAGCGGGCGCAGCCCCCGCCCGGTGCCGTCGTCGAAGCCGTCGAACGCGAGCCCGAACATCTCGTGCGTCTCGCGCTCGTGCCACGCCGCCCCGCGGAAGACCCCGGTGATGCTGCCGAGCACGGCACCGTCGGGCACGCGGGTGCGGATCATCAGCCGCCGCAACGCCGTCGGCGTCGAGGGGTCGAGCAGGTGGCAGACCACGTCGAGGCCCGGGACGTCTGTCGCGTCGGCCTGGTCGACCGCCGTGAGCCAGTCGAAGAAGGTGAAGCCCTCGGCCCTGGCGGCCTCCGCGGCGGCCACCCACTCCCGCGGCTCCACCTCGCGGCGCTGCACGGGTACGGCGTCGCTCACGAGCGTCCCCCGGTGGCCGGACCCTGGGGCGGCTTGACCAGCCCGCGGGTGACCTCACCCGCGGAGGCCGTGCGGTGCGCTGCGTACTTGCCGCGGATCCCCTTGGTGCTCAACGTCTCTGCGGCGATCTTCTCCTGCAGCTTGAGGATGCCTTGGAGGAGCGACTCGGGGCGCGGCGGGCAGCCGGGCACGTAGACGTCGACGGGGATGATCGTGTCGACGCCCTTGGTGACGCTGTAGGAGTCCCAGTAGGGGCCACCGGAGTTGGAGCAGGCACCGAACGAGATGACGTACTTCGGCTCCGGCATCTGGTCGTAGAGGCGGCGCACGGCCGGCGCCATCTTGTCCGTCACGGTGCCGGAGACGACCATGAGGTCGGCCTGGCGCGGTCCGGGCGCGAACGGGATGACGCCGAGGCGGATGAAGTCGTGCCGCGCCATCGACGCGGCGATGAACTCGATCGCACAGCAGGCGAGCCCGAAGTTGAACACCCACAGCGAGTAGCGCCGCCCCCAGTTGAGGACCACCCGGATCGGTTGCGGTGCCAGGTCGGTCGCAGGTCCGACCCGCGGCAGCGGCAGGTCGACCGGCGCCATCAGACCCACCTCAGCAGGCCGCGCCGGGCCGCGTGCACCAGGCCGACGAGCAGCACGCCGATGAACACGCCGATCTCCACCAGCGACGCCGCGCCGAGGTCGGAGGAGCGCACGACCAGCGCCCACGGGAACAGGTAGACCGCGTCGACGGCGAAGATGACGTAGAGGAACGCGTAGACGAAGTAGCGGACCTGGGTCTGCGCCCAGCCCTGCCCGACGGGGTCGACACCCGACTCGTACGTCGTGAGCTTGGCCCGCGTCGGGGCGCTCGGGGCGAGCAGCCGGCGGGCGCCCATGGCGGCGACGAACAGCAGCAGGCCGACCACGACCACTGCGGCGACGACGACGTAGGGCGACACGGTTCGCAGCCTAGTCGGAGGTCCCCCGCGACGGGCTCCACCGAGCTGGGTGCCGCTGACTGTCGCCGGCTGTCGGTGCCGGCCGCACGGGCCTACCGTGGAGGAATGGCGCGGGTCCCGCTCTTCCCCCTCGGCACCGTCCTCGTCCCCGGCGCGACCCTGCCGCTGCAGGTCTTCGAGCCGCGCTACATCGTGCTGCTCAGCGACCTGCTCAACGCGATGGACGTCCCCGAGTTCGGGGTGGTCGCCATCCGGCAGGGCCACGAGGTCGGCGCCGGCTCGGTCCACGACCTGCACGAGGTCGGCTGCCTCGCCCGGGTCGACCAGGCGGCGTCGCTCGGCGACGGCCGCTACCTCGTGGTCTCCACCGGGGTGCGGCGCTTCCACCTCGACACGCTCGAGGCGGGCACCGGCACCGCGTACGCCACCGGGGAGGTGACCGTCCTCGAGGAGCGCACCGGAGACGAGCGGCAGGTGGCCGACCTGGCCGAGCGCCTCCGGCGGGTGCTGCACACCTACGCCACGACGGTCGGCGCGAAGGAGCCGCAGTGGCCGGGCGACCCGGTTGCGCTGTCCTACGAGGTCGGTGGCGCGGTGGGCCTCGACCTCGGCGACCGGCAGCGGCTGCTGGCGGCGGCCGACACCGAGACCCGGCTGCGGCTCGCGCTGCACCTCGTCCGGCGGGAGCTGGGCCTGGCCAGCACCATGGGGCTCGTGCCACCGCCACCGGAGCGGCCCTACAACCTCAACTAACCGGTGGCGCCCGGCGCGCGGTGTGCGACAGGGTCAGGCCCATGACACCGGATGACACCCCGCCCACCTGGGACGAGCGCACCACCCTGCTCACGATGCTGCAGTACACCCGCGACGTCGCCGCCGGGAAGTGCCGTGACCTCGCCGCCCACCACGTCGGCGCCGCGCCCCTGCCGGGTTCGCCCCTGATGAGCATCGGCGGGGTGCTCAACCACCTGCGCTGGGTCGAGCACTCGTGGGTCGAGAACCGGTTCGTCGGCGGCCCCGACCTCGGGCCGTGGACGGCCACGGAGCCGGACAAGGAGTTCAGCGTCGGCGCCGAGGTGCCGATCGCCCAGACGCTCGAGGAGTATGCGGCGCAGGCCGCGCGCACCGACGCCATCGTCGCCGGGCTCGACCTCGACGACCGTTCGGCGACGCCGTTCCGCAGCGGCGAGCGGCCCACCCTGCGCTGGGTGCTGCTGCACCTCATCGAGGAGAACGCCCGGCACAACGGCCACCTCGACCTCCTGCGCGAGCTCGCCGACGGTCGCACCGGCGACTAGTCGTCGAGGCGCTCGAAGGCCGGGGCGTAGCGGAACGGGCCACTCATGCCGTCGCCCCACGCGTGCAGGCGGCGCAGCATGAAGTACTGCGGGCCCCAGTCCTGCGGTGGCGTGATCCCGTGCTCGACGGCCGGCCCGAACCCGAACCGCGGGTAGTACGTGGGGTGCCCGAGCAGGACGACTCCCCGTGCGCCGAGCGCGTCGGCGGCGGCGAGGGCGGCATGCACCAGGGCCGACCCGATCCCGCAGCGCTGGGCCTCGGGGAGGACGCCGACCGGCCCGAGGGCGACGAGCCCGGGCTCACCCCCGACGGTGGCGCGGCTGATGGCGACGTGGCCGGCGACGACGCCGTCGACCTCGACCACCAGGCAGCACTCGGGCACGAGGTCGCCGTCGGCGCGCAGCTCGTCGACGAGGTCCGCCTCGAGGGTGCCCTCGCGAGCCGGCGCCTCGTCGGTGGCCGCCTTGGCAAAGGCCGCGAGGTGCACCGCCCGTACGGCGTCGGCATCGGTGGGCAGCTCGCGGCGGACGATCATGCCCGCGACCCTAGGCGCCGACCCTGCTGGGCCGCCTCCCGTTTACCCGGTCGCGAGGGGTGGGTAGGCCACCGGGCCGGGGTCGTAGCCGGCGGCCGCCACGAGGTACCCGTCGGCATCGAGGGTGACCGGGACCGGGTCGATGATCGCGAACCCGTCCAGGCCCTTCGGCTCCACGTTGCGGAACCCGACCATCGCCCACGACCCGTCACGCCGCTGCACCAGGGGCGCCGCAAACAGGTCGGGCTCGGCCACGAAGGGACGGGCGGCGTCGACGTCCCACGGGCCGAGCGGACCCGGGCCCGGCACCGACCACGTGCAGTACTCCCCGGTGCGGTCGATGCGCTCGGGCGTCATCTCCTGGGGGTGGCAGGTGAACACGAGCACCCAGCGCCCGTCGACCTGCTTGTCCTGCAGCACCTCGAGCTGCCCGAACCCGGCGCCCGGCTCGCACAGCGGCGCGGCCAGGGTCCAGTGCTCGAGGTCGGGGCTGGTGGCGTGGGCGACGACGCCGTCGTCGTTGCGGGCCGCCTCGCGCGCACGGGCCGACAGCAGCAGGTGCCAGCCGTCACCCGCGGCGTCGGGGAAGACCAGCGGGTCGCGCCACGTCTCGCTCGAGCCCTCGAGGTCCGGGCCCTGGGTCGGTGCGGGGGTGTTGGCGAGGTTCTTGTACCAGCGGCCGTCGACGCGCACCGCCGGCTCGGTCGACACCCGCTCCCAGTGGTGCAGGTCGTCGGACACGGCGGACCCGACGCGCTGGTCGTAGACGTGGTGGCCCGCCGTCGAGACCGCGGTGTAGAACATCCGCCACCGGTCGCCGTCGCGCACGACCGAGCCGGTCCAGATCGCGAGGTCGTCGAACCCGGTCCGGGCCGGCCCGAAGCACTCCCCCAAGTAGTCCCACGTCACCAGGTCGGGCGACGTCGCATGCCCCACGGTCGCCGCCGTGTGCCGCTTGCCCGGGTCGACCAGCGACCGGGGAGCCTGCAGGAAGAACAGGTGGTAGAGGTCGCCGTCGTCGGCGATCCAGGAGTCCCAGACCCAGTGGTCCTCGAGCCGCAGCATGCGCCGAGTGTGGCAGCCGCCGCGTCCGCCGGCACGCGGTTGCCCGCAGGTCGGTCAGATGCCGTCGACGGTCCCGCCGGCGCGCCAGTACCGCCCGTCGCGCCGGTCCATGAAGCCCTCCTCGACGAGGTAGCGCCGCAGCGCCGCCACGTCGTCGTGGAACTTCCGCAGCCGGGCGTTGACCTCGGTCTCCTCGTAGACCTCCCCCACCGCGAACTCCTGGGCGATGAGGTCGAGCACGACGAGCCGCTTGCCGATCCGGGTCGGGATCGACGCGAGGCTCCCGTCGCTGCGCACGAACGCCCGCAGCACGGCGTCGCGGTCCTTGAGGGCGTCCTGCAGTGCTGGTCGGTCCATGACCAGCACCCTAGGCAGGACTGCCCAGGCCCGCGCGGCGGCACCTCGACGGGGGTGGTGAAGTACGACGGGGCCAACCGAGGTGCCTCCTCGGTGACCCGTGCCAGCCAGTCCGGCGAGGGGAAGAGACCGGCGATGTCGGCCGGGTCCCACCAGCGCGGCCACGGGGGCAGCACACCGTCCTCCTGCGGGAGGTCCGCCACGAAGGCAGCGAACCCCGGCGGTGCGAGCAGGGTCGTCGCCCCGGGGACGAGCGGGAGCGCGGCGTCGACGAACACGGCGACGTCCACCGGCGCCCGCGCACGCAGGGCCGGCACGCGGTACCCGGCGTTCCTGTGGGCGAGGAGCGCCGAGGGCCGGTGCTCGCGCGCCTGCTCGACGAACGGGGCCAGGACCTCGAGCGGGCCCCAGCGACCGCTGGGCAGGTGCGCGACGCGGGCGGGCGCGCCACGGTCGGTGCGCCGCTGCGAGCGGGTCGTACACCGCCGGCCCGAGGAGCGGGCCCGGCAGGACGAGGACGTCAGTGGCCACCCCGGCACGCTATCCGCCACCTTTTTGACGGAGGAAGCGCCGGGGGCTGCGGCGTAGCGTGGCGAGACCACCACCCCCCAGCGAAGGGAGCACCCCCATGGCCCAGTTCATGGACGTCCACACCAACATGCCGGGGGTCACGGCGCAGGCCCTGCACGAGGCGCACCAGGCGGACCTCGCGATCCAGGGTGAGGAGTCGGTCGAGTTCACCCACGCGTGGGCCGACCCCGAGACGGGCCACGTCTTCTGCCTCTCGGAGGGGCCGAGCAAGGAGGCCATCCAGCGCATCCACGAGCGGGCCGGGCACCCCTACGACGAGATCCACGAGATCACCGTCACCGCCTGACCGCAGTCACCGGTCAGGTCGGCGCGGCCTGCCGATCCATAACGTGGTGTTGGGTGTCTCAAAAGCAGGGTGGCCCATTTGCCCTGACCTGCACCGACGTACGATGGATGGGCAGGCTGCGCCAGGCGCCGTCCGTGCGCCGCGCGGCTCCGGACGACCCGGACGACAGCCCCGAGAACTGTTCGTCCACGACCGTCAGGACCGCATGAGCAGCAAGACCGTCGAGAAGCTGGACCGTGTCGTCATCCGCTTCGCCGGGGACTCCGGTGACGGCATGCAGCTGACCGGTGACCGCTTCACGTCCGAGACCGCGGCCCTCGGCAACGACCTGTCGACGCTGCCCAACTTCCCGGCCGAGATCCGCGCGCCCCAGGGCACCCTGCCGGGCGTCTCGAGCTTCCAGCTGCACTTCGCCGACCACGACGTGCTCACCCCGGGTGACGCCCCCGACGTGCTCGTCGCGATGAACCCCGCCGCCCTCAAGGCCAACCTGCGCGACCTGCCGCGCGGCGCCACGATCATCGCCAACACCGACGAGTTCACCAAGCGCAACCTCGGCAAGGTCGGCTACGCGACCAACCCGCTCGAGGACGGGTCGCTGGAGTCGTGGCACGTGCACCCGGTCGGCCTGACGTCGATCACGGTCGAGGCGCTGGCGGCGTTCGACTCCTTGTCCCGCAAGGACAAGGAGCGCGCGAAGAACATGTTCGCGCTGGGCCTGCTGTCGTGGATGTACCACCGGCCGACCACCGGCACCGAGGCGTTCCTGGCGAAGAAGTTCGGCTCCAAGCCCGACATCCTCGAGGCCAACCTCACCGCCCTGCGCGCCGGCCTCAACTACGGCGAGACGACCGAGGACTTCGCCGTCTCCTACGAGATCGCCCCGGCGGTGATGCCTGCCGGCACCTACCGCAACATCACCGGCAACGCCGCGCTCGCCTACGGCCTGGTCACCGCCGCCCACCGCGCGGGGCGGCCGATGCTGCTGGGCTCCTACCCCATCACCCCGGCCTCCGACATCCTGCACACCCTCTCGGGGCTCAAGCGCTACGGCGTGACGACCCTGCAGGCCGAGGACGAGATCGCGGGCATCGGTGCGGCGCTGGGGGCCTCGTTCGGTGGCTCGATCGGCGTGACGACCACCTCCGGCCCCGGCGTGGCACTCAAGTCCGAGACGATCGGCCTGGCCGTGTCCCTCGAGCTGCCGCTGGTCATCGTCGACGTCCAGCGCGGCGGCCCGTCGACCGGCCTGCCCACCAAGACCGAGCAGTCCGACCTGCTGCAGGCCATGTTCGGGCGCAACGGCGAGTCGCCGGTCCCGATCGTGGCCCCGCAGTCGCCCGCCGACTGCTTCGACGCGGCCCTCGAGGCCGTGCGCATCGCCACCACCTACCGCACGCCCGTCTTCGTGCTCTCCGACGGTTACCTCGCCAACGGCTCCGAGCCGTGGGCGGTCCCGAGCGTCGCCGACCTGCCCGACCTCACCGTGGAGCTCGCGTCCGAGCCCAACGCCACGGACGACAAGGGCGAGCCGGTGTTCCATCCCTACCTGCGCGACGAGCGCACGCTCGCCCGCCCGTGGGCCGTGCCCGGCACCCCCGGCCTCGAGCACCGCATCGGCGGAATCGAGAAGGCCGACGTCACCGGCAACATCTCCTACGACCCCGACAACCACGACCTCATGACCCGGCTGCGGGCGGGCAAGGTCGAGCGGGTCGCCGAGACCATCGGCGACCTCGAGGTCGACGACCCCAGCGGCGAGGCGTCGGTCCTCGTGCTCGGCTGGGGCTCCACCTACGGCCCGATCGCGGCGGCCGTACGCAGCGTGCGCAACACCGGCGCGAAGGTCGCCCGTGCCCACCTGCGCCACCTCAACCCGTTCCCGTCCAACACGGGCGAGGTGCTGCGCCGCTACGACCGCGTGCTCGTCCCCGAGATGAACATGGGCCAGCTCGCGATGCTGCTGCGCGCCAAGTACCTCGTCGACGTCCACTCGTTCACCCAGGTGCGCGGCCTGCCCTTCACGACCGTCGAGCTCGCCGACGCCATCGTGGGCCTCGCCGCCGACGTCACCACCTCCGACGGCGCCGGCTCCGCCCACACGGACCAGCCCGTCACCAGCCAGGGAGGCCACTCATGAGCACCGACCTCGGGATGCCGTCGACCGGAGTGCCCCACGGCACCGCCGGTGTGCCCCACCTCGCCGAGGACGCCACGCGCCAGACGAAGAAGGAGTTCACCTCCGACCAGGAGGTGCGCTGGTGCCCCGGCTGCGGCGACTACGCGATCCTCGCCGCGGTGCAGGGCTTCCTTCCCGACCTCGGGCTCAAGCGCGAGAACATCGTCTTCGTCTCTGGCATCGGCTGCTCCTCGCGCTTCCCCTACTACCTCGACACCTACGGCATGCACTCGATCCACGGCCGCGCGCCGGCGATCGCGACCGGGCTGGCGACGAGCCGTGAGGACCTGTCGGTGTGGGTGGTCACCGGCGACGGCGACGCGCTGTCGATCGGCGGGAACCACCTGATCCACGCGCTGCGCCGCAACGTCAACCTCACGATCCTGTTGTTCAACAACCAGATCTACGGCCTGACCAAGGGCCAGTACTCGCCGACCTCCGAGGTCGGCAAGGTCACCAAGTCCACGCCGATGGGCTCGGTCGACCACCCGTTCAACCCCGTGTCGCTGGCGCTCGGGGCCGAGGCCACCTTCGTCGCCCGGACCATGGACTCCGACCGCAAGCACCTCACCGAGATCCTCAAGGCGGCTGCCGCCCACCGCGGCACGTCGCTGGTGGAGATCTACCAGAACTGCCCGATCTTCAACGACGGCGCCTTCGACCTCATCAAGGACCGCAGCGAGCAGGAGGCACGCATCGTCCACCTCGCCGACGGCGAGCGGGTGCAGGTCGGTCCCGAGGGCGACCGGCAGGTGCTGGTGCGCGGCGAGGGCGGTGTCATGGAGTTCGTGCCCGAGGCCGAGGCGGCCGGGCGCGACGTCGTGGTGCACGACACCCACGCCGGCGACCCGACGCAGGCCTTCGCGCTCTCGCGCCTGGACTCCCCGCAGATGACGCACGTGCCCATGGGCATCTTCCGCGACGTCGTGCGGCCCACCTACGACGACCTCGTGCGCGCCCAGGTCGCGGCGGCGGTCGACACCTCGGGAGGCGTGGCCGGCGACGCCGACCTCGACCAGCTGCTGCGCGGTCGCGACACCTGGACCGTGGCCTGAGCGCCGGGCGGCCGGCGGCCCCTCCGGCCCGTGAGGAGGACCGTCACGGCGCGGCGTACGGGTTGCTCGCCTACGGCATCTGGGGCCTGTTCCCGCTGTACTTCGCGGCGCTGGCCCCCGCCGGCGCGTGGGAGATCCTGTCCCACCGCATCCTGTGGACGCTGCTGCTGTGCGCTGTGGTGCTGCTCGTGCGCCGCGACCTCGGCTGGGCACGGCAGCTGTGGCGGCGCCCGCGGCTCGGGCTCGGCGTGACGGCGGCGGCGCTGCTCATCGCCGTCAACTGGGTCGTCTACGTGGCCGCGGTGCTCGGCGGCCACACGACCGAGGCCGCGCTGGGCTACTTCCTCAACCCCATCGTCACCGTGGCCCTCGGCGTGTTCGTCCTGCGCGAGCGACTGCGCCCGCTCCAGTGGGCGGCGGTCGCCATCGGTGCCGCCGCCGGCGTCTACCTCGGTGTCGCAGCGGGCTCCGTCCCGGTCATCGCCCTCACGCTGGCGATGTCGTTCGGCCTCTACGGGCTGGTCAAGAAGAAGGTGGGGGTGTCGCTGCAGGCGATGCACTCCCTGGCGGCCGAGACGGCCGTGCTGGCGCCGATCGCAGCCGTGATGCTCGTCGTGCTCACCGCGCGCGGGGAGACGACCTTCACCACCGAGGGGGCCGCCCACACGGCCCTGCTCGTCGCTGCGGGTGCGGCCACCGCGGCACCGCTGCTGCTGTTCGCCGGCGCCGCCCGGCGGGTCCCGCTCGTCACCATCGGCCTGCTGCAGTTCATCACCCCGGTGCTGCAGCTGCTGTGCGGCGTGCTGGTGCTCGACGAGCACCTGTCCGGCACGCGCTGGGTCGGGTTCGGCATCGTCTGGCTGGCCCTCGCCCTGCTCACCGTCGACTCGGTGCGCAACCTCCCCGGCCGCACCCGGCCGGAGCTCGTCGACGCGGCCCCCTGACGTCGCGTCCGCGGGCGCTCAGCCCCGCGGCACGTGGTGCCCGGTGCCACCGTCGACGAGCTCGCGCAGGATGTCGGCGTGGCCGGCGTGCCGGACGGTGTCCTCGGCCATGTGGACCAGCACCCACCGCATGCTGACCGTGGCGCCGGCGTAGGACGTGCCGGTGGCGTCGAGCCCGAGCTCGCGCACCGAGGCGTCGGTCGCCGCCCAGGACCGACGGTAGAAGTCGACGACCTCCTGCGTGGTCTCCCCCGGCGCCGCCCGCATGTCGGCCTCGGGATCCTCGGAGATGTCGGTCAACGGCTCGGTGGGTCGCCCGAACGTCTCGCAGAACCAGCCGTACTCCGCGTTGGCGAGGTGCTTGACCAGGCCGAGGAGGTTGGTGCCGCTCGGCACCATCGGCCGACGCTGCTCCTCCTCAGACAGTCCCTCGAGCTTCCACAGCATCACGTCGCGGTGGCTCTGCAGCGCTGCCAGCAGGACCGTGGTCTCGTCACCCGTGCGCGGTTCGTCCCTCATGGCCCGTGAGGCTAGTGCCGCCTGCCGACACCCGGTGCCGGCGTCGCGTCAGTCGCCGAGGACGTGGCGCAGGTGGTCGTTGGTGAAGGTGCGCCCCGGGTCGAGCCGGTCGCGGACGGCGCGGAAGTCCCCGAACCGCGCGTAGAGCTCGCCGAGCCGGTCCGAGCCGAGCGTGTGGAGCTTGCCCCAGTGGGGGCGACCCTCGTGCTCGGCGACGATCGCCTCGAACGCCGCGAACACGCCGCCGTCGTCCATCCGGTGGTACTGGTGCACGGCCACGTAGGCGTTCTCGCGTTCGTACCCGGTCGAGAGCCAGATGTCGTCGGCGCCGGTGAACCGCAGCTCGACGGGGAACGGCAGCGAGACGTCGTGGCGGTCGACCCAGTCGCGCAGCGCCCGCACCACCTCCCCCACGGCCGCCCGCGGCACGGCGTACTCGCTCTCGCGGAAACGCACCTGGCGCGAGGAGCAGAACACCCTCCACGAGTCGTCGGTGTAGTCGCGCGCCGACAGGGTCCGTGAGGTCAGCTGGTTGAGCCGCGGCACGATGCCGGGCCACCGGGTGCTCGCCCGGTTGACCACCTCGAAGAAGCGGTTGGACAGCAGGTCGTCGTCGAGGGTCGCGCGCCACGCGGGCAGCGGCCGTCCGCCGGCGTCCTCCCCCACCCGGTCGTTGTGCTTCACCAGCACCCGGTCGGTGTGCGGGAACCAGTGCATGTCGACATGGTCGTGGCGGGCGACGTCGTCCTGCACCGAGGCGAGCACGTCCTCGAGGTCCGCGCCGTGCTCCTGCGCATGGAGGCGGAACGCGGGCACGCACTGCAGCTCGACCTCGACCACGACGCCCAGGGCGCCGAGCCCGACCCGGGCCGCCGCGAACACCTCGGGCTCCTCGGTCGCCGAGCAGCGCAGCGCGGACCCGTCGGCGAGGACCAGGACCAGGCCGGTCACCGCCGACGCGATGCCCTGGAACCGCGCGCCGGAACCGTGGGTGCCCGTGGCGATGGCACCGCTGATGGTCTGCCGGTCGATGTCACCGAGGTTGGGCAGCGCCAGACCGAGCGCCTGAAGCGCGGGGTTGAGGACGTGCAACGGCGTTCCGGCGCCGACCGTCACCCGTCCGCTCCGGGTGTCGGCGCGCAGGACCCCGACCAGGTGGTCGAGCCGGACCTGCACGCCGTCAGTGGTGGCAACCGGCGTGAACGAGTGCCCGGACCCCACCGCCTTGACCCGTACGCCGCGGGCCGAGGCCTGCGCGACCGTCGCCGCGAGCTCCTCGACGTCACGTGGCACCGCGACCTGCGCGGGGTGGCAGGTCTGGTTGCGGCCCCAGTTGGTCCACGTGGTGCTCACCCGAAGTTCCTCCCCTCGCCGCGGTAGGTGGGCACGGTCTCCACCAGCTCCTCGCCGCGGACCAGGTGCAGCGCGTCGAACCGCTCGCACAGCTCACCGGCCTTGGCGTGGCGGAACCAGACCCGGTCGCCGACGCGAAGGTCGCCGGCCCCGCTCCCTCGCAGGGGCGTCTGGACCTCCCCGGCGCCCTCGCGGCGGACCAGGGACAGGTCCCTGCGCCCGAACACCGAGGGAAGGCGGTTCCACCCAGGTGGGCCCGAAGCGATGTAGCCACCGCCCGACACGGTGGCGAACCCCGGACCCGGGCGGCGGGTGACCGCCAGGGCGAAGGCCGCCGCAGGTCTCGGGCTGAAGTCGTCGTAGCCGTCGAACAGCGTCGGCCCGTAGAGCCCGGAGCCGGCGGCCACCTCGGTCACGACCGGGTCGAGGACGGTGAGGTGGACCGAGCCCGTGCCGCCGCCGTTGACGAACCGCAGGTCGGTCAGCTCGCACACCGCGGCCACGACGGCGGCCCGGCGCTCGAGCAGCGACGCGGCCGAACGACGCTTCACCAGCCGCACCGCGGGTGAGGTGTCGGGCAGCCCGGCGATCTGGGCGTCGTAGAACATCAGGCCGACGACGTCGAGCCCGGCGGCGAGGGCGGCCTGCACCACCGCGGTGGCCTCGGCCGGGGTGCGCACCGGGGAGCGGCGCACCCCGATGTGGACCCGTCCCAGGCGCAGCGAGGCGTCGACGTCGACCGCAACCCGTAGCCCGTGCGGGCGCTCGAGGGAGGCGAGCAGCTCCACGTGCTCGAGGGAGTCGATCGTCAGCGTGACCTGGCGGGCGGCCCACGGGTCCTGGCCCAGCTCGGCGAGGGCCGGCACGTCGACGCTGGGGTAGGCGACGAACACGTCGTCGACCCCGGAGCCGACCAGCCAGCAGGCCTCACGCACGGAGTAGGCCATGACGCCGGCGAAGCCCGGCCGCCCGAGCACCCGGGTGAGCAGCGAGCGGCAGCGCACGGACTTGGACGCGACCCTGATGGGGACACCACCGGCGCGGCGGACCAGGTCGTCGGCGTTCGCCTCGAAGGCGTCGAGGTCGACCACCGCGAGCGGTGCGGGGAGGCCGGAGGTGGCCACGTCCCAGGTGCGGGTCACAGGCGCGACCCTACCTGCGGGCAGCGACGGTCGAGCCTCGTTCGCCCGACCGGACCGGGCCAGGAGGGCGACCGCGCGGCGTTCAGCCGACGCGGGTGACGACGCTGCTCGCCAGCGCGACCAGTGCGGTCCGCGCCTCGCTGTCTGGCAGCGAGTCCAGGGCGGCGACGGCCTCCTCGGCGACGGCGTTGGTCTGCTCCTGGGCGAGGTCCATCGCCGGGTGCACCCGCAGCAGCTCGAGCGCCTCCGCGAGGGACCGCTCGTCGCGCAGGTCGGAGCGCAGGAGCTCCTGCAGCCGGGCGTCGGCCGGGTCGGTGGAGGCCAGCGCGAACAGCACGGGCAGCGTGCGCTTGCCCTCGCGCAGGTCGGTGCCGGGGGTCTTGCCGGTGTCCTCGGAGGCGGACGCGATGTCGATGAGGTCGTCGGCGAGCTGGAACGCCATGCCCAGCCGCTCGCCGTACTCGCGCAGGGTCTCCACGGTCACGGGGTCGCAGCCGGCGAACATCGCGCCGTAGCGCGCCGAGGTGGCGATGAGGACGCCGGTCTTGTCGGCCAGCACCTGAAGGTAGTAGTCGACCGGGTCGACGCCCTCGGGCGCCGGGCGTGCGTCGCGGATCTGGCCCGAGCACAGCCGCACGAACGTCTGCGCCTGGATCTTCACGGCCTCCGGGCCCAGGTCGGCGATGATCGACGAGGCGGTGCCGAACAGCAGGTCGCCCACGAGGATCGCCGTCGAGTTGTCGTAGAGGGCGTTGGCGCTGGGCGCCCCTCGCCGCACGAGCGCCTCGTCCATGACGTCGTCGTGGTAGAGCGAGGCCAGGTGCGTGAGCTCGACGCCGGTGGCCGCAGCCACCACCTCGGGGTTGACGCCGGAGCCCACCTCCGACGCGAGCAGGGTGAGCAGCGGCCGGAACCGCTTGCCGCCCGCCTCGGCGAGGTGGACGTTGGCGCCGGCGATGAACGGGTCGTCGTGGTCGACCTCGCGCCGCAGCAGCGCGTCGACCTCGGCCAGCCCGTCCTGGAGCCTGCCGGCCAGCTCCTCGGAGGTGGCCGGCAGCGCCAGGACCGGCGGGGTGGGGCTCATCTGCGCAGCCCTGCTCACTTCAGCAGGAACTGCGAGGACCGCTCGGCCAGGTCGAGCACCTGCGTCGGCAGCACGCCGAGGACAAGGGTGACGAGGGTGCCGACCGTGATCGCGATCGTCGTGTAGGCCGATGCGGTCTCGGCGACCACGGCCTCACCGGCGGGGGCCTCGGTGAAGTACATGAGCACGATGAGGCGCACGTAGACGAAGGCCGTGATGACGCTGCAGAGCACACCGATGACGACCAGCGCGACACCGGAGGTGCCGCCGAAGGCGACCGCCGGGGAGAACGCCGCGAACTTGGCGGTGAAGCCGGACGTCAGCGGGATGCCCGCGAAGGCCAGCAGCAGGAACGCGAAGACGCCCGCGACCACGGGGTGGTTGCGGCCGAGGCCGGCCCACTGCGACAGGTGCGAGGCCTCGGAGCCGCCCTGGCGCACCATCGAGACGATGGCGAAACCGGCGATGGTCATGAAGCCGTAGGCGACGAGGTAGAACAGCGTGCCCGAGACACCCGTGCGGTCGAAGGACAGCACGGCCACGAGGATGAAGCCCGCGTGGGCGATCGAGGAGTAGGCCAGCAGCCGCTTGACGTCGGTCTGGGTGACCGACAGGACGGCGCCGACGACCATGGTCAGGGCGGCGACGGCGATGATGCCTCCGCGCCAGTCCCAGCGGTTGGCCTCGATGCCGACGTAGACGATGCGCAGGATCGCGCCGAACGCGGCGACCTTGGTGCAGGCAGCCATGAACCCGGTGACCGGGGTCGGGGCGCCCTGGTAGACGTCAGGGGTCCAGGAGTGGAACGGCACGGCGCCGACCTTGAACAGCAGGCCCACCATGACGAACACGACGCCCGGCAGCAGCAGGCCTTCGAGGTTGGCCGAGGCACCCGAGACCGCCGTGGCGATGTCGGCGATGTTGAGCGAGCCGGCGTAGCCGTACATGAGCGCGGCACCGAAGAGGAAGAACGCGGAGCTGAAGGCACCGAGCAGGAAGTACTTGAGGGACGCCTCCTGCGACAGCAGGCGGCGTCGGCGGGCCAGGCCGCACATGAGGTAGAGCGGCAGCGAGAGGACCTCGAGCGCGACGAACATGGTCAGCAGGTCACCGGCGGCCGGGAAGAGCATCATGCCGACCACGGCGAACAGCGTGAGCGGGAAGACCTCGCTGGTGGCGAGGCCGGCGCGCAGGGCGGCCGCCTCGTGCGCCGAGCCGGGGACCGCGGCACCCATCGGGGTGAACGCGTCGGAGCCCTGGCCGCCGAACTTCTCGGCCATGGTGAGGACACCGAGCACCGACATGAGCAGGATCGCGCCCTGCAGGAACAGCGACGGCCCGTCGATGATCACGGCCTGGGCGAGCGTGCCGCCCCGGTTGGTCGCCTTGGTCGACACGGTGACGAGGACGACGAAGGCGGCGACCAGGGTCACCAGGGCCAGCGCCACCTGGGTGGTGTGCCGCACCCGCCGCGGCGCGAACGCCTCGACGAGGACGCCGACGAGCGCACCGGCGACGACGATGAGCATCGGGGCGATGGCGCCGTAGGAGACGTCGGCGGCCTTGAAGGCAGCCGGCACCATGGGCGCGGCCAGGACAGTCACGGCGGGCATTACTTCGTGCTCCCGTCAGCGGAGGTCGGGGTGGGGTCGGAGACTCCGACGTACTGCAGGGTCTTCGACACGGCCGGGTTGAGCATGTCCAGCGCGGGCTTCGGGTAGAAGCCGAGGACCACGAACGCCGCGATGAGCGGGGCGACGACGATCTTCTCGCGCAGGCTGATGTCGCGGACCGGGCCCTCGAGCTCCGGCTTGGGACCGGTCATCATCCGCTTGTACATGAGCAGGATGTAGAGGGCGGCCAGGACGATGCCCGCCGTCGCGACGACCGCCGCGAACTTGTAGCGCTGGAACGTCCCGACGAGCACGAGGAACTCCGAGACGAACGAGCTCAGCCCCGGGAGCGCCAGGCCCGACAGACCGGCCACGAGGAACACGCCGGCGAGGCCGGGCGTGACGCGCTGCCAGCCACCGAAGTCGGGGATGCGCTTGCTGCCGCGCCGGGCCACGAGCATCGCGCCGACGAGGAACAGCGCCGCCGTCGAGAAGCCGTGGTTGAGCATGTAGAGCGTCGAGCCGGCGGCACCGGTCGTGGTGAAGGCGAAGATGCCGAGCACGATGAAGCCGAAGTGGCTGACCGAGGTGTAGGCGATCAGGCGCATGAGGTCGGTCTGCCCGATCGCGAGCAGCGCGCCGTACAGGATCGAGATGACCGCGAGCACGAGCACCACGGGAGTCGCCCAGCGGCTGGCCTCCGGGAAGAGCTGGAGGCAGAAGCGGATCATCCCGAAGGTGCCGACCTTGTCCAGGACGCCGACGAGCAGCACCGCGGTGGCGGGGCGGGCCTCGGTGGAGGCGTCGGGCAGCCAGGTGTGGACCGGCCACATCGGCGCCTTGACCGCGAACGCGAAGAAGAACGCGACGAACATGAGGCGCTCGGGGGTGGTGCCCAGGTGCAGGCCGGTCAGCTTGGAGACGAGGAAGCCGTCGGAGCCGCCGGGGCCGTAGTGGTAGAGCGCCAGGACGCCCACGAGCATGACCAGCCCACCCGCGAGGGAGAACAGCAGGAACTTCACCGCGGCGTACTGCCGGCGCGGGCCGCCGTAGGACCCGATCAGGAAGTAGACCGGGATGAGCATGGCCTCGAAGAAGACGTAGAACAGGAAGACGTCGGTGGCGGCGAACACGCCGACCATGAACGTCTCGAGCGCCAGCATCAGCGCGAAGTAGTTCTTCTCGCGCTTGCCGCCCTCGGGCACGTCGCGCCAGGCGGCGAGGATGCACACCGGCGTGAGGACCAGCGCCATGAGGATCATGACGAGCGCGATGCCGTCGACGCCCACGGCGTAGGAGACGCCGAACTGCGGGATCCACTCGTGCTGCTCGGCGAGCTGGAACTGCGTGCCGGACTTGTTCTCGAACTGCAGCGCAGCCGCGATGCCCATCACGAGCGTCACGACGGAGACACCGAGCGCGATGTGCTTCGCCCGGTCGGTCACCCCTGCCGGGAGGGCGGCCACGACGGCAGCACCGATGAGCGGGATCAACCCGATCACGGTCAGCCAGGGGAAGTTCGTCATCACTGGATCACCCACAGAGCACCGAGGATCACGACGACGCCGGCAAGCATCGTCAGGGCATAGGAACGCGCGAAGCCGTTCTGGAGGCGACGCAGGCGGCTGGACGTGCCACCGACGAGGGCCGCGAGGCCACCGAAGCCACCGTCGACCCCACGGTTGTCCGCGAACACCAGGGCCCGCGTCAGGTGGAGGCCGGGGCGCATGAACACGCCCTCGTTGACGTCGTCCTGGTAGAGGTCGCGACGCGCCGCCCGGGTGGCCAGCGAGCCCGTCGGCTGCGCCACCGGCACCGAGTCGCGCCAGTAGCGCATCCAGGCCAGGGCGATGCCGCCGATCACGAGCACCAGCGTGAGGATCGTGATGACCGGCACGGACAGCACCGGGTGCTCCTCACCGTGGGAGCCGGTGATCGGCTCCAGCCAGTGGGTGAAGGTGCCACCGATGGACAGGACCAGGCCGAGCAGGGCCGACCCGACGGCCAGCACCATCATCGGCACGGTCATCGTCAGGGGCGACTCGTGCGGGTGCACGTCGTCGGTCCAGCGCTTCTTGCCGTGGAAGGTCATGAAGAACAGGCGCGACATGTAGAAGGCGGTGATGCCGGCGCCGATGAGCGCGGTGAGCCCGAAGACCCACGGGCGCCAGCCCTCGCCGATGAACGCGGCCTCGATGATCTTGTCCTTGGACCAGAAGCCCGAGAACGGCGGGACGCCGAGGATCGCGAGCCAGCCGAGCCCGAAGGTCACCCAGGTGATCTTCATGGCGCCCGACAGGCCACCGAACCGGCGCATGTCGACCTGGTCGTTCATGCCGTGCATGACCGAGCCGGCGCCGAGGAACATGCCGGCCTTGAAGAAGCCGTGGGTCAGCAGGTGGAAGATCGCGAACGCCGCACCGACCGGGCCGAGGCCGGCGGCGAGCATCATGTAGCCGATCTGGCTCATCGTGGAGGCGGCCAGCGCCTTCTTGATGTCGTCCTTGGCGCAGCCGACGACGGCACCGAAGAGCAGCGTGATCGCGCCGACGATGACGACGACAAGCTGCGCGTTGGGGGCGCCGTGGAAGATGAAGCCGCTGCGGACCACGAGGTAGACACCGGCGGTGACCATGGTCGCCGCGTGGATGAGCGCGGACACCGGGGTCGGGCCGGCCATGGCGTCGCCGAGCCAGCTCTGGAGCGGGAACTGCGCCGACTTGCCGCAGGCGCCGAGCAGGAGCATGAGGCCGATGGCCGTGAGGACACCCTCCCCCGCACCGCCCTGGGCAGCCTGCTGGACACCGGCGAAGGAGACCGTCCCGAACGCGGCGAACATGATCATGATCGCGACGGACAGCCCGAAGTCACCGACGCGGTTGACCACGAACGCCTTGTTGGCGGCGGTGGCGTACGCGGGGTTGTGGTTCCAGAACCCGATGAGCAGGTAGGACGCCAGGCCCACGCCCTCCCAGCCGACGTAGAGCAGCAGGTAGGAGTCGGCGAGCACCAGCAGGAGCATCGCGGCGACGAAGAGGTTGAGGTAGGCGAAGAAGCGGCGCTTGTCCGGGTCGTGCTCCATGTAGCCCAGGGAGTAGACGTGGATCAGCGAGCCGACGAACGTCACCAGCAGCACGAACGTCACCGAGAGCTGGTCGACGAGCATGCCGGCGTCGACGTTGAACGACCCGGCCGGCACCCAGCTGAACAGGTGCAGCGACGCGGCCCGGGCCCCCGGGTCGCGGCCGACCATCGAGATCCAGATGATCGCGCCGACGACGAACGCCGCCCACGACATCGCGGTGGCGAACAGCGGCCCCCACTTGTCGGTGGCGCGTCCCCCGAGGAGGAGCACGGCGGCACCGAGCATGGGCAGCGCGACGAGCAGCCACGCGTAGGCCGTGATGCCGGTGGCCGCGGTGGCGGCACCGTCGGCGGCGGCGAGAGTTGCGAGGGAAGTCACCTTCGAGGCCCCTTCTACAGCTTCAGGAGGTTGGCGTCGTCGACCGAGGCCGACCGGCGGGCACGGAAGATGGCCATGATGATCGCGAGGCCGACGACCACCTCGGCGGCGGCGACCACCATGACGAACAGGGCGATCACCTGGCCGTCGAGGTTGCCGTTCATCCGCGCGAAGGTCACGAACATGAGGTTGGTGGCGTTGAGCATCAGCTCGACACCCATGAACACGATGATGGCGTTGCGCCGCATGAGGACGGTCGCGCCACCGATCGCGAACAGCAGGGTCGCGAGGTAGATGTAGTTGACGAGGTTCACCGCTGTGAGCCCTCCTCGATCTCGTGCTCGATGTCGTGCTCGGACTCGATGTGGCGGACGGGGGCGACGACCTGCTCGCGGGCGGTGAGCACTCGCGACACCGACAGCTCGCTGGGGGTGCCGTCGGGCAGCAGGGCCGGGGTGTCGACGGCGTTGCTGCGCGCGTAGACACCGGGGGCCGGCAGGCCGGCGACGTTGCGGTTGTCGCGGATGCGCCGCTCGGACCACAGCCGCTGGCTCGGCTTGGCGCCGATGCGCTCACGGTGCGCCAGGACCATCGCGCCGAGGGCGGCGGTGATCAGCAGGGCCGAGGTGATCTCGAAGACCCAGACGTACTTGCCGAAGATCAGCTCGGCGACGCCGGTGACGTTGCCGGTGCTGTCGTTGACCCCGGACAGCCCCTTCATCGGCGCGAACCGGACCCGGCCGACCGCGGTGAAGACCAGGGCGGCGAGCCCGAGGGCCAGCAGGACCGAGGCCCACTTCTGTCCCTTGAGCGTCTCCACGAGGGAGTCGGAGGAGTCGACGCCGACGAGCATCAGGACGAACAGGAACAGCATCATCACGGCGCCGGTGTAGACGAAGATCTGGATGATGCCCAGGAAGTCCGCCTCCTGCGCGATGTAGAAGACGCCGAGGTTGATCATGACCAGGGCCATGCCGAGGGCCGCGTGCACGGCCTTCTTGGCGAAGATGAGGCCGAGCGCCCCGAGGACGCTGATGGGTGCCAGGACCCAGAACATGATCTGCTCACCGAGGCCGGTCATCGGCGCACCGCCTCTCCACTGCTCTCACGGGTGGCCTGCCGGGTGGTCACGGTGTCGACGCCCTCGACGGGGTCGCCGCTCGGGGCCAGCCCGTCCTGGGGCTGGGCGTCGCGCTCGGCCACCCAGGCCTCCTGCTCGGGCGTCGCGCGGGCGACCTTGCCCTGGTAGTAGTCGCGCTCCTCCATGCCGTCCACCATCGGGTGGGGCGCGGGCAGCATGCCCTCGGCCAGCGGCGCGAGGAGCTGCTCCTTGGTGAAGATGAGGTCGCCGCGGTTGTCGTCGGCGAGCTCGTAGAAGTTGGTCATCGTCAGCGCGCGGGTCGGGCACGCCTCGATGCACAGGCCGCAGAAGATGCAGCGCAGGTAGTTGATCTGGTAGACGCGGCCGTAGCGCTCGCCGGGCGAGAACCGCCCGAGGCCGCCGTCGGTGTCGTCGTTCTGCGCGCCCTCGACGAGGATCGCGTCGGCCGGGCAGGCCCACGCGCACAGCTCGCAGCCGACGCACTTCTCGAGGCCGTCGGGGTGCCGGTTGAGCTGGTGGCGCCCATGGAACCGCGGCTGGGTGGGCCGCTTCTCCTCCGGGTACTCCTCCGTCTCGAGCTTGCGGAACATCGTGGCGAAGGTGACCCCGAAGCCACCCACCGGGGCGAAGAGGTCGGCGAGGAACCCGCCCTTCTTCTGCTCGTCAGCCACGGGTGGCCTCCTTCTCGGGTGCGCGTTCGCTGCGGTCGCTGAGGGCCATGCTCGGCTCCTTGAGTCGCTGTCCGGGCAGTGGCGGCACGGGGTAGCCACCCGCGAACGGGTCGACCTCCTCCGGCGCCGGGGCGTTGCGGACGGCCTCGCGCTCGATCTTCTTGTTGTCCCACAGCCAGACCGCGAGCAGCGCGGCGAGCGAGACGATGACGACGAAGATGATGCTGAACAGCGGGAACCGGCGGTTGCCCAGGGTCAGGGCCGCGTCACCGAAGTAGCCGAGCTGGCTGCCGCGGATGAAGGCGACGACCACGACCCAGGCCAGGGTGACGGGGATGAGGAACTTCCAGCCGAACCGCATGAACTGGTCGTAGCGGACACGGGGCAGCGAGCCGCGCAGCCACACGAAGAAGAACATGAACAGCCAGAGCTTGATGACGAACCAGAGCAGGCCCCACCAGCCGTGGTTGAACATGCCGTCGTTGATGGCGGCGATGCCGGGAGGTGCCTGCCAGCCACCGAGAAACATCGTCGTGGCCAGCGCCGAGACGGTGAACATGTTGACGTACTCGCCGAGGAAGAACATCGCGAACTTCAGCGAGGAGTACTCGGTGTGGAAGCCGCCGGTGAGCTCGCCCTCGCCCTCGGCGAGGTCGAACGGCAGCCGGTTGGTCTCGCCGACCATGGTGATGACGTAGACGAAGAAGCTGAAGAACGCCGGGATGATGTACCAGAGGTCCTTCTGCGAGGCGACGATCTGCGAGGTCGACATCGAGCCGGAGTAGAGGAAGACCGCGACGAGCGACAGACCCATGGCGATCTCGTAGGAGATGACCTGGGCGGTCGAGCGCAGGCCACCGAGCAGCGGGTAGGTCGAGCCCGACGACCAGCCGGCCAGCACGATGCCGTAGACGCCGACGCCCGCGACCGCGAGGACCAGCAGCACCGCGACGGGGATGTCGGTGAGCTGCAGCGGGGTGCGGTGGCCGAACATCGAGACCGTCGGCCCGAGCGGGATGATCGCGAACGACACGAACGCCATGGCACCCGCGATGGCCGGCGCCAGCGCGAAGACGACCTTGTCGGCGTTCTTGGGGGTCAGGTCCTCCTTGAGCGCCAGCTTCACGCCGTCGGCCAGCGTCTGCAGCAGGCCGAACGGGCCGGTGCGGTTGGGGCCGGGACGCTGCTGCATCCGCCCGATCACGCGGCGCTCGAACCAGATGACGATCAGCGTGTTGACGAGCAGGAAGACGAAGACCAGCAGCGCCTTGACCAGGTGCAGCCACCACGGGGTGTCGCTGAAGTCGACGCGGGGGTTGTCGGCGAAGGGCACGTTCGCGGCCAGCCCGGCCGTGAGGTGCGGTAGGCCGGTGACGGCCTGCGCGGCGTACGTCACGGTGCTCACTGGGTGACCTCTCGTTCCACGGTGGTGGCAGCGGTGGCGGCCTTCGCCAGGGTCACGAGGGCCCCGGCGCCGGCGCCCAGCGTGGCACGGACGGCGCTGCCCTCGGAGTTGGTGGGCAGCCAGACGACGTGGTCGACCATGTCCTCGACGACCTCCACCGGCACGATGACCGCGCCGGCGCCGGTGGCGACCCGCACGAGGTCGCCGTCGGTGAGGCCGAAGCCCTCCGCGGTAGCGGCCGACACCCGGGCGCGGGCCTCCTTGGCGGTGCCCGCCAGGAACGGCTCGCCGTCCTGCAGGGACCCGCGGTCGAGCAGGTGGTGCCAGGTCGCCAGGACGGCCTGGCCGTCACCGGCGGTCGGCACCGGGCCGACCTCGACGGCCGGCGCGGCGGGGCGCTCGCCCTGCCACGGCCCGAGCGCCTGCATCTCGGAGCGGACCTCGCTGAGGGTGCGCGTGCCGAGGAAGCCGCCCAGCTCGGAGGTGAGCATGTCGAGCACGCGGTAGTCCGACTGGTACTGGGTGTCCAGGGCCGTCGCGAACTGGCGGGTGCGGCCCTCCCAGTCGACGAACGTGCCGCCCTTCTCGGCGTGGGCGGCCACGGGCAGCACCACGTCGGCGACCGCGGTCACCGAGGAGGGACGCAGCTCGAGGGAGACGACGAACGTCTTGGCCAGGGCCTCCTCGGCCTTGGCGTCGGCCAGGTCGGCGGCGTCGACGCCACCGACGACCAGGGCGTTGATCTCCCCCGTCGTCGCGGCGGCGATGATGCCGGCGGTGTCGCGGCCGGGAGCGTCGGGCAGGCCGACGACGTCCCAGGCCTCGGCGACCTGCTGGCGGGCAGCGGGGTCGGAGACCGGTCGGCCGCCGGGCAGCAGGGTCGGGAGGGCGCCGGCCTCGAGCGCACCGCGCTCCGCCGCACGCCGGGGCACCCACGCGAGGCGGGCGCCGGTCGAGGCGGTGAGGGCGACGGCAGCGGACAGGGCACCGGGCACGGTGGCGAGGCGCTCGCCGACGAGGACGACCACGCCCGGCTCCTGCAGCGCCTGGGCCGCCTTGGCCGCGGCACCGTCGCCGGTGACGCCGTCACCGAGCGCGCGCAGCACCTCGGCCTCGGTGCCGGGAGCCGACGGGATGAGCGTGCCGCCGAGCTTGGTGAGCCCGCGGGTGGCGAAGGGCGCGACGGCGTACACGGCGGTCTTGTGCTTGCGGTGCGCCTTGCGCAGCCGCAGGAAGACGATCGGGCTCTCCTCCTCGGGCTCGAACCCGACCAGGACGACGGTCTTGGCGGTCTCGAGCTCGGCGTAGGTCACCGCAGCGCCGTGCGGGCCGGTGCCCACCACGGTGGAGGCGAGGAAGTCGGCCTCCTCCTGCGAGTGCGGACGGGCCCGGAAGTCGACGTCGTTGGTGTCGACGACGGTGCGCGCGAACTTGCCGTAGGCGTAGGCGTCCTCGGCCGACACACGGCCGCCGACGAGCACCCCGACACCCTTGGCGGCACGCAGGCCGGCAGCAGCCGCCTCGAGCGCCTCGGGCCACGACGCGACCTGCAGCTCGCCGAGCTCGTCACGGACCATCGGGAACTGGAAGCGGTCACCGGTGGTGGCGTACTGGAAGGCCCAGCGGCCCTTGTCGCAGTTCCACTCCTCGTTGACGGCCGGGTCGTTGATGGCCATGCGGCGCAGCACCACACCGCGACGGTGGTCGGTGCGGATCGAGCAGCCGGACGCACAGTGTTCGCAGACGCTCGGCGTCGACACGAGGTCGAACGGGCGGCTGCGGAAGCGGTAGGCGGCACCGGTCAGCGCGCCCACCGGGCAGATCTGGACGGTGTTGCCCGAGAAGTAGGACTCGAAGGGCTGCTCCTCGTAGATGCCGACCTGCTGCAGCGCGCCGCGCTCGACCAGCGCGATGAACGGGTCACCGGCGATCTGGTCGGAGAAGCGGGTGCAGCGGGCGCAGAGGACGCAGCGCTCACGGTCGAGCAGCACCTGCGAGGAGATGTTGATCGGCTTGGGGTACGTGCGCTTGACGTCCTCGAACCGGGATACGGCGCGGCCGTTGCTCATCGCCTGGTTCTGCAGGGGGCACTCGCCACCCTTGTCGCAGACCGGGCAGTCGAGCGGGTGGTTGATGAGCAGCATCTCCATCACGCCCTGCTGCGCCTTGTCGGCGACGGGCGAGGTCTGCTGCGTCTTGACCTGCATGCCCTCCGACACCGAGATGGTGCACGACGCCTGCGGCTTGGGCATCGGGCGCAGCGAGCCGTCGGGGCCCGGCGTCGCGACGTCGACGAGGCACTGGCGGCAGGCGCCGACCGGCTCGAGCAGCGGGTGGTCGCAGAACCGCGGGATCTGGACGCCGATCTCCTCGGCGGCACGGATCACCAGCGTGTTCTTCGGCACCGACACGTCGACACCGTCGATGGTCAGCGTGACCAGGTCGACGGCCGGCGGGGTCGAGGCGTCGCCGCCCTTGCTCACGGCGTTGCCGCCCGCACTGGGGCTCGTGGTGACAGTCATGCGGTGGCCTTCTCCTTCGCGAACAGCGACGACTCCCTCGGGTCGAAGGGGCAGCCACCGTTGGTGAGGTGGGCGAGGTACTCCTCGCGGAAGTACTGGATGCTGCTCGTGATCGGGCTGGTCGCGCCGTCGCCGAGGGCGCAGAACGCCCGGCCGAGGATGTTGTCGCAGATGTCGAGGAGCTTCTCGAGGTCCTCCTCGTCGCCCTGCCCGTGCTCGAGCCGGCCGAGGATCTGCTTGAGCCACCAGGTGCCCTCACGGCACGGGGTGCACTTGCCGCAGGACTCGTGCTTGTAGAAGTCGGTCCAGCGGTCGACGGCGCGCACCACGCAGGTGGTCTCGTCGAAGATCTGCAGCGCGCGGGTGCCGAGCATCGAGCCCGCCGCCGCGACCGACTCGAAGTCGAGCGGGACGTCGAGGTGCTCGTCGGTGAAGATCGGCGTCGATGATCCACCCGGGGTCCAGAACTTGAGCTTCTTGTTGGGGTCGCGCATGCCGCCGGCCATGTCGAGCAGCTCGCGCAGCGTGATGCCGAGCGGCGCCTCGTACTGGCCGGGACGCTTGACGTGCCCCGAGAGGCTGAAGATGCCGAAGCCCTGCGACTTCTCGGTGCCCATGCCGGTGAACCAGTCGGCGCCGTGCAGCAGGATCGGCGGGACCGAGGCGATGGACTCGACGTTGTTGACGACGGTCGGGCGCGCGTAGAGGCCCGCGACCGCGGGGAACGGCGGCTTGAGGCGCGGTTGGCCGCGGCGGCCCTCGAGGCTGTCGAGCAGCGCCGTCTCCTCACCGCAGATGTAGGCGCCGGCGCCCGCGTGGACCGTCACGTCGAGGTCGAAGCCGCTGCCCTGGATGTTCTTGCCGAGGTAGCCGGCGGCGTACGCCTCCTCCACCGCGCGCAGCAGGCGGCGGTAGACGTGCACGACCTCGCCGCGCAGGTAGATGAAGGCGTGGTTGCAGCCGATGGCGAACGACGTGATCGCGACGCCCTCGATGAGGAACTGCGGCGCAGCCATCATCAGCGGGATGTCCTTGCACGTGCCCGGCTCGGACTCGTCGGCGTTGACGACGAGGTAGCGGGGGCCGCCGTCCGGCGGGGGCAGGAAGCCCCACTTCATACCGGTCGGGAAGCCTGCGCCACCACGACCGCGCAGGCCGGAGTCCTTGGTCATCTGCACGAGGTCCGCGGGCTTCATGCCGAGCGCCTTCTTCAGCGCCTGGTAGCCCTCGTTCTTCTCGTAGGTCTCCAGCGTCCAGGACTGCGGGTCGTCCCAGAACTTGGTGAGGATCGGGGTGAGCGTGGTGGCCACGGCTGTCACTTCCCCTCGGCGGGCTTGTCGCCCGCCTGCTCGTCGGCGTCGTTGGCGGGTGCGTCGGTGGACGAGCGCAGCCCGGGTGCCAGGTCGTCGGGGTGACCCGCGCCCTGGGCGTCACCCTTGGCGTCGTCGCCCGACGGCGCGGTCCAGTGGTTGTCCTTGGCGACGCGCAGGCCCTCGAGCGAGGAGGGGCCGGCGCCGACGCCCTCGTCGGCGAGGCCGTCGTGGAAGCCGGCGAGGACGCGCGAGACCTGCTTGAAGCTGCAGACGCGCGACGGGCCGCGGGTGGGGGCGACGTCCTTGCCGGAGCGCAGGTCGTCGACGAGCTGCTTGGTCGACTCCGGCGTCTGGTTGTCGAAGAACTCCCAGTTGGCCATGACGACGGGCGCGTAGTCGCACGCGGCGTTGCACTCGACGCGCTCGAGGGTGATCTTGCCGTCGGGAGTCGTCTCGTCGTGGCCGATGCCGAGGTGCTCGGAGACCTCGTCCCAGATCTGGTCGCCGCCCATGATCGCGCAGAGCGTGTTGGTGCAGACGCCGACGGTGTACTCGCCGTTGGGGTGGCGCTTGTACTGCGTGTAGAACGTCGCGACGCCGGAGACCTCGGCGGTGGTCAGGTCGAGGACCTCGGCGCAGAAGTCGATGCCGCGGCCGGTGACGTAGCCGTCGACGCTCTGCACCAGGTGCAGCAGCGGCAGCAGCGCCGAGCGCTTCTGCGGGTAGCGGGCCACGACCTGCTCCGCGTCGGCGTGCAGCTGGGCCAGCACGTCCTCGGCGTAGGGCTCCTTGGACTCGGCCGGCACCGTGAGGTGTCCGGCCGCCGTCTGCAGTCCGTAGTGCTCCATCAGCGGTCCACGCCTCCCATGACGGGGTCGATCGAGGCCACCGCGACGATGACGTCGGCGATCTGGCTGCCTTCGCACATCGCGGCCGTGGCCTGCAGGTTGTTGAACGACGGCTCCCGGAAGTGCACGCGGTAGGGCCGCGTGCCCCCGTCGGACACCGCGTGGCAGCCGAGCTCGCCCTTGGGGCTCTCGACCGCGGCGTACGCCTGGCCCGGCGGGACCCGGAAGCCCTCGGTGACCAGCTTGAAGTGGTGGATGAGCGACTCCATGGAGGTGCCCATGATCTCGCGGATGTGGTCGAGGCTGTTGCCCATGCCGTCGCCGCCGATGGCCAGCTGGGCCGGCCACGCGATCTTCTTGTCCTCGACCATGACCGGGCCGGGCGTCGACGCCAGCCGGTCGATGGCCTGCTCGGCGATCTTCAGCGACTCGTACATCTCGTCGATGCGGATCCGCAGGCGCGAGTAGGCATCGGCCTCGGTGCGGGTGATGACCTCGAAGTCGTAGGTCTCGTAGCCGCAGTAGGGGTCGAGCTTGCGCAGGTCGTGCGGCAGGCCGGTGGAACGCAGGATCGGGCCGGTGATGCCGAGGGCCATGCAGCCGGACAGGTCGAGGTAGCCGACGTCGACGGTGCGGCCCTTGAGGATCGGGTTCTCCACCAGGAGCAGCTCGAGCTCGTGGAGCCCCCTGCGCAGCAACGGGATCGTGTCGCGCACCTTGTCGATGGCGCCCGGCGGCAGGTCCTGCGCGACACCGCCGGGGCGGATGAACGCGTGGTTCATGCGCAGACCCGTGACCATCTCGAGGATCGAGAGGATGCGCTCGCGCTCGCGGAAGCCGACCGTCATGACGGTCGTGGCGCCCATCTCCATGCCACCGGTGGCGAGGGCCACGAGGTGGGAGCCGATGCGGTTGAGCTCCATCATGAGCACGCGGATGACGCTGGCGCGCTCGGGGATCTGGTCGGTGATGCCGAGGAGCTTCTCGACGGAGAGGCAGTAGGCGGCCTCGTTGAACAGCGGCGCGAGGTAGTCCATGCGCGTGCAGAAGGTCACGCCCTGGGTCCAGGTGCGGAACTCCATGTTCTTCTCGATGCCCGTGTGCAGGTAGCCGATGCCCGCGCGGGTCTCGGTCACCGTCTCGCCGTCGATCTCGAGGATCAGGCGGAGCACGCCGTGCGTCGAGGGGTGCTGCGGACCCATGTTGACGACGATGCGCTCCTCGTGGAGGGCTGCGGCCTCGTCGACGAGCTGGTCCCAGTCGCCACCGGTGGAGTTGAAGACGTGCGCGCCCTCGGAGGCGGCCGCGTCGGCGCCGGAGGTCGCGTAGATGTCGGCGGGGCCGGTGCTGTGGGCGCCGGTCGTGCCCGTGGTGCCTGTCGTGGTGCTCATCAGTTGTACGACCTCCGCTGGTCCGGCGGTGGGACCGTCGCGCCCTTGTACTCGACGGGGATGCCGCCGAGGGGGTAGTCCTTGCGCTGGGGGTGGCCCGGCCAGTCGTCGGGCATGAGGATGCGGGTCAGGGCCGGGTGGCCGTCGAACTCGATCCCGAACATGTCCCACGTCTCGCGCTCGTGCCAGTCGTTCGCCGGGTAGGTCTCGACGATCGACGGGATGTGCGGGTCGGCGTCGGGTGCGGTGACCTCGACGCGGACCCGGCGTCCGCCGTGGGTGATCGACAGGAAGTGGTAGACGGCGTGGAGCTCGCGGCCCTCCTCCTGCGGGTAGTGCACACCGGAGACGCCGGTGCAGATCTCGAAGCGCAGGGCCGGGTCGTCGCGCAGCACGCGGGCGACGGCGCGCAGGTGCTCGCGGCGCACGAAGAGCGTCATCTCGCCGCGGTCGACGACCACTCGCTCGACGGCCTCGGCATAGGAGGCGGTACCGCCGACGAGGGAGCGCTCGAGCTGGTCGGCGACCTCGTCGAAGAAGCTGCCGTAGGGCCGCACGGCTGCGGCCGGGAACAGGATCGGGCTGACCATCCCGCCGTAGCCGGTGGTGTCACCGGTGTCGCGCGCGCCGAACATGCCGCGGCGCTCACCGACCACGACCGGGTCGGGGGTGGCGCCGGGGGCGGCGGGGAGGCGCTCGCCCGTCTCGCGGTCGGTCACCGACCCGGGCTGGGTACCGGTCGTCGGGCCGGCCACGACGGGAGCGGGGTCCTCGACGGCGTTGCCCTTGTCGGCAGCGGCGTCCGCGGCCTTGTTGCCGAGGACGTCGCTGTTGGCGGTGGCCTGCGTGGGGTCCTTCTCGGCTCCCTCGGCGCCCTGCTTCGCGTCGTGCTGGGGGTCCTTGGCGTCGCTCACGCGGCACCTCCGTGCGCGCTGCGGTCCTGGCCGACGGCCTGGTGGTGCGCCTTGTCGTGGGTGTGGTCGTGGGTGTGGCCGACGCCGGCGATCGGCAGGCTCGTGCCCGCACCTTGGGCCAGCAGGCCGGTCATCTGGTGGGTCGGGGTGGCCGAGAGCGCAGCGGCCTCGGCGGCACGGGCCGCGGCCACGCGGTTGACGCCGAGCTTGCTGCCCTGGATCTGCTCGTGCAGCGTGAGGATCGCGTTGAGCAGCATCTCCGGGCGCGGCGGGCAGCCGGGCAGGTAGACGTCGACCGGGATGATGTGGTCGACGCCCTGCACGATGGCGTAGTTGTTGAACATGCCGCCGGAGCTGGCGCAGACACCCATCGAGATGACCCACTTGGGCTCGGGCATCTGGTCGTAGACCTGGCGCACGACCGGGGCCATCTTCTGGCTCACGCGGCCGGCGACGATCATGAGGTCGGCCTGGCGCGGCGTGGCGGAGAACCGCTCCATGCCGAAGCGCGCGATGTCGTAGTCAGGCGTGCCGACGGCCATCATCTCGATGGCGCAGCAGGCGAGGCCGAACGTGGCGGGCCACACCGAGCTCTTGCGCATGTAGCCGGCGACCTGCTCGACCGTGGTCAGCAGGAAGCCCGCGGGCAGCTTCTCTTCGATTCCCATGGGTATGTCCTAGATCCTCGTCAGTCCCACTCGAGGCCGCCGCGGCGCCACACGTATGCGTAGGCCACGAAGACGGTCAGGATGAACAGCACCATCTCCACGAGCGCGAAGAGGCCGAGCTGGTTGAAGGCCACCGCGAACGGATAGAGGAACACCGACTCGATGTCGAAGACGATGAACAGCATCGCGGTCAGGTAGTACTTGATCGGCACGCGACCGCCCCCGGCAGCCTGGGGCGTCGGCTCGATACCGCACTCGTAGGCGTCGAGCTTGGCGCGGTTGTAGCGCTTGGGGCCGGCGATCGAGGCGGCGAACACCGAGAACACGGCGAAGCCACCACCGATGGCCAGCAGGAAAAGCAGGGGGACGTAGGGGTTGCTCATCGCCGTGCCACTCCCCTTCCGAAGTCGTCGTCGAGGTGATCTGTGAAGCCAGGGCCGGCGCCGGTCCCGATGCACCGGCCGGCCTCCGCGTGGGACGGGCGGACCGGCCGAGACGTGCGCGCCCCAATCCTAGGGGTGGCCTCGGGGATTGCACGACGGGTCATGCGTCGGGCGCCATCTTGGACAGGGCGGTGATGATGCGGTCGCTCGCGTCGCCCCCACGGGGCTCGGCGAGGTTGGCCATGACCTTCAGCAGGAACCTCATCAGGGTCGTCCGCGGAAGGCCGTACTTGGTCGCGAGGCGCATCACCTCGGGGTTGCCGATCATCTTGGCGAAGTAGCGACCCAGCGTGTAGTAGCCACCGAGCGCGTCGGCCATGACGCCGGGGTAGGACTGCAGCACGCGCTCGCGCTGGGCGGAGTCACCCCGGGCGAACGCCTGCGCGATGACCTCGGCAGCGAGGCGGCCGGACTCCATGGCGTAGGCGATGCCCTCGCCGTTGAACGGGTTGACCATGCCGCCGGCGTCACCGACGAGGAGCAGGCCCTTGTCGTAGTGCGGCTGGCGGTTGAAGCCCATGGGGAGCGCGGCGCCGCGGATCGGGCCGACCATGGTCTCGTCGTTGTAGGTCCAGTCCTCGGGCATGGTCGCGACCCAGCGACGCATGACGTCCTTGTAGTCGGTCTTGCCGAAGGCGCTGGAGGTGTTGAGGATGCCGAGCCCGACGTTGGAGGTGCCGTCGCCGACGCCGAAGATCCAGCCGTAGCCGGGCAGCAGCACCTTCTTGCCCTGGTCGTCGGTGGACCACAGCTCGAGCCACGACTCGAGGTAGTCGTCGTCGTGGCGGGGGCTGGTGTAGTAGGTGCGCACGGCCACGCCCATGGGGCGGTCCTCGCGCTTCTCGCGGCCCATCGACAGGCTCAGGCGCGAGGAGTTGCCGTCGGCGGCGACGACCAGCGGTGCGGTGTAGCGCAGCTCGGGACCGGTCGCGCGGCCCTTCTCGTCGCTGGCCTTGGCGGTCACGCCGACGATGGAGCCGCGGGAGTCCAGGATCGGGCCGGTGACGTTGGTGCCCTCACGCAGGCGGGCGCCGTGCTTCACGGCGTGCTTGGCGAGGATGTCGTCGAAGTCCTGCCGCGTGCGGACGAGGCCGTAGGGCGGGAAGCTCGCGAGGTCGGGCCACGGCAGCGACAGGCGCATGCCGCCGCCGATGATCCGCAGGCCGTGGTTCTTGATCCAGCCGTCCTCCTCGGGCGTGGGGATGCCGAGGGTGATGAGCTCCTTGACCGCGCGCGGGGTCAGGCCGTCGCCGCAGACCTTCTCGCGGGGGAACGTGGTCTTCTCCAGGACGAGGACGTCGAGCCCCGCCATGGCCAGGTACGCGGCGGTCGCCGACCCTGCCGGACCCGCGCCGACGACGATGACGTCGGCGGTCTCGGTGGGTGTGCCTGACACAGGACTGCCAGCCGCAGCCTGCTTGATGGTGTCTGTCACGCCTGCCTCACCCGCTTGTGAACGACTTCACGAACTACAGCTGCGGAGTCTATTCCCGCCCTGCACGCCCCTCCTAGTTAGGCAGCCCTAACCCACCTGTCCCTCGCCGTTCACCGCTCGCACCCCGGTGCCGGGTTCGCCGTTCACCGCTCGGTGCAGCGCGACGATGCCGCCGGTCAGGTTGCGCCACGCCACCTGCGACCAGCCGGCCGCCTCGATGGTGGTGGCGAGCTCGCGCTGCGCCGGCCACGCCTGGATCGACTCCGCCAGGTAGACGTAGGACTCGGGGTTGCTGCTCACGCGGCGCGCGATCGGCGGCAGCGAGCGCATGAGGTACTCGGTGTAGACCTTGCGGAACGCGCCGTTGACCGGGTGGCTGAACTCGCAGACCACCAGGCGGCCTCCCGGGCGGGTGACCCGCCGGAACTCCGCGAGCGCCGTCTCCACGGAGGCGACGTTACGCAGGCCGAACGACATGGTGACCGCGTCGAAGCTGGCGTCGGCGAAGGGCAGCCGCATCGCGTCGGCGGCGGTGAACCCGAGGTCGGGGCGACGCTGGTTGCCGACGCGCAGCATCCCGAGCGAGAAGTCGGCCGGCACGACCCGGACCCCGCCGTCGGCGAAGGGCTCGCTGCTCGTGCCGGTGCCGGCCGCGATGTCGAGGACCGTCTCGCCCGGCCGCGCGGCAACGGCCTTGAGCACGGCCCGCCGCCACAGCCGGTCCTGACCGAGGGAGAGGACGTCGTTGGTCAGGTCGTACTTGCCGGCGACGTCGTCGAACATCGCCGCGACGTCCCGGGGGTCCTTCTCGAGGCTGGCGCGCGTCATGGCGTCATCCTCCCATCCGGGGCAGGACCACGACCGGCCGCCCACCGGTCGTAGGCTGACCCCCGACATGAGCACCCTGCCCACGCCCACGGCCGCCTCCCGGCCGCACGGGACGCCCCTGGTCGCCCGTACCGTGGCACTCCCCGACCCGGGCCACCTCCTGCGCCTGCTGCCCGACGTCGCCGACCCGCGGGTGCTCGCGAGCTGGGTACGCCGTGGCGAGGGACTGGTCGGTTGGGGGCGCGCGCTGGAGTTCACCGCCCACGGCCCCGACCGGTTCGCCGAGGCCGAGGCGTGGTGGCGCGACGTCGTGGCGACCGCCGTCGTGCGCGACGAGGTGCGCAGCCCCGGCACCGGTCCCGTCACCTTCGGCTCGGTCGCGTACTCCGCCGGGTCACCCTCCGGCGCAACGCTCGTCGTGCCGGAGGTCGTCGTCGGGCACCGCGACGGCCAGTGGTGGGTGACGACCACCGGCACCGGCGCCGAGCTCCCCTCCCCCGTCGTGCCCCGGCAGTCCGAGCCCGTCGAGCCGCAGGGCATCGCCTTCGCCGACGGCGCCCTGTCGCCGACGCAGTGGGCCGGCGCCGTGGAGCAGGCCGTCGCCCGGATCACCGCCGGCGAGCTCGACAAGGTGGTGCTCGCCCGCGACCTGCGGGTCGAGGCGCAGGAGCCCATCGACTCGCGCTGGCTGCTGCAGCGGCTCGCCGAGCGCTACGACACGACCTGGGTCTTCGCCGTCGACGGCCTCGTCGGCGCGACGCCGGAGATGCTCGTGCGGCTCGAGAAGGGCCTGGTCACCTCACGCGTGCTCGCGGGCACCATCCGGCGCACCGGTGACGACGCCCACGACCTCGCCCTCGCGGGATCGCTGGCCCGGTCGAGCAAGGACCTCGAGGAGCACGAGTACGCCGTGCGCTCGGTCGCCGACGCCCTGCGCCCGCACTGCTCCTCGGTCAACGTGCCCGAGTCGCCGTTCGTGCTGCACCTGTCCAACGTCATGCACCTGGCCACCGACGTCGCCGGCGTCCTCGCCGACGGTGCCACGTCGCTGACCCTGGCCGCGTCGTTGCACCCGTCGGCCGCCGTGTGCGGCACGCCGGCCACTGCGGCCGACGCGCTCATCTCCGAGCTGGAGCACATGGACCGCGGCCGCTACGCAGGACCGGTCGGCTGGATGGACTCCTCGGGCGACGGCGAGTGGGGGATCGCGTTGCGTTGCGGCGCCTTCGAGCCCGACGACGCGGCGGCGATGCGGCTGTTCGCGGGCTGCGGCATCGTCGCCGGCTCCGACCCCGACTCCGAGGTGGCCGAGTCCGACGCCAAGCTCGTGCCCATGCGCGACGCCCTCACGGCAGGCTGACCGGTGCGGGACGACCTAGCCGCGTCTGCGGACGCCAGCGGTCCCGCTCGGGACGACGCCTGGGCTCCTCGACCCGCGGACGCCGTGGTCTTCGACCTCGGCAACGTCCTGATCCGCTGGGACCCCGTGCCCGCCATCGCCGCCGCGGTGGGCCCGGAACGGGCCGCGGCGTTCCTCGCCGACGCGGCCTTCGACTTCGCCGCGTGGAACCGCGCCAACGACGCCGGACGCAGCCTCGACGAGGCGGAACGGGTCGCCCTCGCCTCGCACCCCCACTACGAGCAGGAAGTCCTGGGCTACCGCCAGAACTTCGACGCCTCGATGGTCGAGGAGATCGCGGGCACCGTGGCCATCCTGCGCGAGCTGCACGCGGCGCAGGTGCCGCTGTTCGCCCTCACCAACTGGTCGGCCGACCTGTTCCCCTTCGCCGTCGAACGGTTCGAGTGGCTCGACCTGTTCGAGGACATCGTCGTCTCGGGTGAAGAGGGCGTCGCCAAGCCCGACCCGGAGATCTTCGAGGTGCTCGAGGAGCGGGTGCGCCACCTCGCGGGGCTCGACGACTGCATCTTCGTCGACGACAGCCCGGCCAACGTCCTGGCCGCCGAGGCGACCGGCCTCGACGCGATCCTGTTCACGGGGCCCGAGCACCTGCGCGAGGACCTCATCGCGCGGGGTATGCCGCTGCGACACCTTCCCTGAGGGCGTCGGCCGCCGCCTGGCGCAGTAGGGCGTGCTGGTCGCGGTGCAGGGACCGGTCCAACGGCACCTCCAGCACGCTCAGGCCGTCGGGGCGCGCGGCCAGTGCGTCTGCGAGCCGGGCCTGCGACGTGACCAGCTCGTGCCGCACGTGGTGCGCCGCGCAGAGGGCAGCGAGGTCGACGCCGGTGGGGGTGCCGAAGACGCGCTCGAAGTCGGCTGCCCGCGTGGGCTCGCCCGGTTCGAGCAGGGTGAAGATGCCACCACCGTCGTCGTTGACGACGACCAGGGTGAGGTCCGGGCGGGTCTCCATCGGGCCGATGAGCAGCCCGTTGGCGTCGTGCAGGAAGGTCAGGTCGCCCATCAGCGCGTAGGTCGGGTCGCTGCCCGCGAGGGCGACGCCCACGGCGGTCGACACGCAGCCGTCGATGCCCGCGAGCCCCCGGCTCGCCACGACCCTGAGGCTGCCGTCGCGAGGGGCCGAGAGGTCGAGGTCGCGCACCGAGCTGGACGACCCCACGAACACCGTCGACCCCTCGGGGAGGCTGTCGAGCACGGTCTGCGCCACGGCCAGCCCGCTGGGCCAGGGCGCTCGCTGGTCCGCCGCGGCGGCCGCCACCCGGGCGCCCGCCGCCTGCCACGACTGCAACCAGGCGGCATCCGGCTGAGCGCCGGTAGCGGTGTCGGTCTCGGTCGGTGCGTCGAGGACGGTGACCGGGTGGACCGTGTGGATGTCGGGTCGCGACTCGATCCACGCGTGGGCACCCACGGCCTCGACGCGCACACCCTGACGACGCAGCAACCCGGCGACGGGACGGGAGAGGGTCAGCCGCCCCACCGCGATGACACGGTCGGGGGCATGGGCGTCGAGCCAGCCGGGGTCGCTGAGGACGAGTGGGCCGTGGGGCAGGACGTCGGGTCGGGGATGGGTGCCGAACGGCTCGGCGAGCACCGGCCAGCCCCGGTCGGTGGCCCAGCGGACGGCGCGCTCGAGCTGGTCTGGCTCGGGCAGGTCGCCCACGACCACCACCGTCCTGGCGACGTGGTCCACGCCGGCCACGGGTGACGTCTCGACCGAGGGCTCGACGACCGCGGGGGTGGCGACCGGGGTCGCCTCGAGCGGCTCGGGCCAGGCCTCGTCGTCGGTGGGCACCAGGGGCTCGCGCAGCTGCACGTTGAGGTGGACCGGACCCGGCTCGGTACGAGCGCCGGCGCGAGCGTCGGCGCGGGCGTCGCTGCCGGAGCCCGTGCCAATGGCGTGGCGGACCGCTTGAGCAGCGAGCTCGCGCCACCTCGCCACCTCGCCGAGCGCGCGACGTGGGGCCGGCGCGTCGGCCGACCAGCGCACTGCCTCCGCGAACATCCCCGGTTGCACGGTCGTCTGGTTGGCCCCGGTCCCCCGCAGCTCCACGGGCCGGTCGGCCGACAGGACGACCAGCGGCACCACGCCGTGGTGGGCCTCGAGGACGGCCGGGTGCAGGTTGGCGACGGCGGTGCCGGAGGTCGTCACCACGACGGCCGGCACGCGGGTGAGCTTGGCCAGGCCGAGGGCGAGGAAGCCGGCCGAACGCTCGTCCACACGCACGTGCAGGGTGAGGTGCCCCGCGCGCTCGGCCTCCTGCACGGCATACGCGATCGGCGCCGAACGCGAGCCAGGGCAGAGGACCACGTGCCGCACGCCACGCAGGACCAGCTCGTCGACGAGCACGGTGGCCAGGGCGGTCGACGGGTTCACGGTCCGGATTGTGCCATCCGTGGCCAGGGCGCCCCGCGGGCGATCCGGTAGTCCCGCACCACCACCTGCGCGCCCTCTGCGGGGTGGAAGAACGCCTCACTACCGGCGCGCCAGGCGACCAGTGACGGGTCGGTGGAACGGTCGACGGCTGCCGCTGTCGCCGCGTACTCCCCCACCCCGTGGGCCGCGCTCCCGGTGCCGTCGCGGCCGTCGTCGAGGTCCCGGGTCGCGGTGACCCAGCCCGAACGGTCGGGGTTGGGGGCGCCCTCGAGCCGTGGCACCGGGTCCTGGTGGTGCTCGAGCGAGAGCACCTGGACCCCGGCCGGCACCGGCATCCGCGCCACCGGCGACCCCGCCGTCACGACGTGCGTCACCCGGTGGCGCGCGGTGAACGCCGGCGACGAGGCGAGCCCGGCCGCCACGATGCCGCCGAGGCTGTGGCCGACGAGCATGACGGGTTCGGTCGAGGCGTCCCGCCCCGGACCACCCGCGGACGCCGGCCCTGCGGCGCCCGACCCTGCGCCGCCCGACCCTGCGCCGTCCGACCCCGCCCGCGACTCCGCCTGCGCCTGGTCGAGGGCCTCCTGCACACCCCGGGCGAGCGCGGTGGACTCCTGCGCCATGGCCCGCACGTCGGTGGTGACGTCGCAGGGGTTCGCACCGGTCCGCGGGTCCCACACCTGCGTGCCGCTCACCTCCACCAACCAGACCGGTCCGGTCTCGGTGGGGACCTCCACGACACGGATGCGGCCCGGGTGGTCGGCCGGGTCACTCAGCGGACCCTGACCCCGCACGAGCTCCTGGAGCGACCTGGGCGCCGAGGCCCCCGACGGGCCCGCCGGTTCGCGCTGCACGTGCACCGGGCCGCTGTCGTCCAGCAGGCCCCACACGGCCGCCGAGTCGGCGAGCACCGCGAGGGCGTCCTCGTAGGTGCGGGGGCCGCCCCGCCCCTCGGCGTCGGCTGCCGCGCCGGGCGCCAGCAGCGGTGCCGTCAGCGGGTCGGACCGCAGGCCCGCGACCAGGCCCTCCGCGCCACCCGCCAGGTCGGCCACGGCCGGCACCTCCCAGACCGCCCGGTCCAGCGCGCCACCGACGTCCACCCCCAGAGCCTCGAGCGCGAGGACCCCGACGGCCAGCTCGGGCGCCTGCGACCCCACCACGAACATCACGGCGTCCTGCGTGAGAGCCGCCGTCCGGGCCACCTCGGCGTCGACGGCCCGGTAGGCGCTCACGGTCGCGGCAGTTGCGGTCACCAGTCCGACCAGGCGCGCGGCGTCCCCGGCCAGGCCTGCGGGACCCGCCGCCAGCGCCAGGGCCCCCTCTGCCGCGGCGGCCGTGACGACGGCCGGCGCCACCCCGGCCAGCCCGGGGTCGGCGGCGACGAGCAGGGTGCGGGCGAGGGAGGCGGCGATGTCCTGCGCGCTGCCGGCCAACCGGCCCGACGCCTCCTCGAGCGCGGCGAGGCCGACCGTGGTCCCGCCGACTCCGCCGCGGACGCGCAGCCCGCCGTCGCTCACCGGTCACCACCACGATGCCGACCATGGTGCACGGCGCCCCCGACCAGCGGCAGGGCGTCCACGACGGACTGGACCGCGGACGCGTGGGCGAGCAGGACCCGCGCAGCGGTGTCGAGCAGCTCGGCGGTGTGGTGCAGCGACAGCACGCACAGGGTGACGGAGTCACGAAAGGCGCTCGCGGTGGCTGACTGCCACGGCACGGAGCGGGTGGCGGAGACCTGCGCGGCCACCTCCCTGACCTGCTCGGCCTCGAGCGCGACGCGGCGCGCCAGCCGTCTGATGTCCTCCGGTCGACCCACCATGCTGCGACCCTTCCGCAGGGTGGGCGGCGCCGACAGGAGCCGCCCGCCCGGCTGTGGACGTCAGTCGCGCAGGACGCCACCTGTGCACGAACAGGCCAGTGGGTCAGGTGGGGCCCGATGACCGCTCGATGAGGAAGTAGCGCTGCGGCCCAGTGGATCCCGTCATCACGCCCCAGCCGGCGCAGGTGCGTCCGGGTCGAGGCCGGCGAGCTCGACGAGGAACAAGGCAAGAGCCACCGCCGTGCGCCGCAGCTCGTCGGGGTGGACCGACTCGTCGGGACCGTGGATGCGCGACGCCGGCTCCTCCACGCCGAGCAGCAGCACCTCGGCCTCGGGCACGACCTCCGCCAGCGTCGTCGCGAGCGGGATCGAGCCGCCCTGGCCAGCCGTCGCCACCTCGTGGCCGAACGCCCGCTCCATCGACCGCGTCATGGCGGCGTACGCGGGGCCGTCGGTGCGCGCGCGGAAACCGTGGCCGAGCGACACCGGGCGCACCTCCACCACGCCGTACGGCGTGTGCCTGCGCAGGTGGGCCATGAGCAGGTCCTGGGCGGCGCGGGGGTCGGTCCCGGCGGGGACCCGCAGGTTGACGACGGCACGCGCCTCGCCCTGCACGGCGGCGGTCACCTGGGAGACGCGCGGGCAGTCGATGGCGAGGACCGTCGCCGCGGGCCGTGCCCACAGGCGGTCGGCGATGCCGGCGGCGCCCCTGCCGCCACTGAGCGGTGCGACCCCGGGCACGACCGCCGTGTCGTCGGCGAAGCGATGCTCGTCGAAACCGGCGCCCTCCCAGGTGCCTTCGCGCTCGAGCCCGTCGATGGTCGTCTCCCCCTCGGCGTCCCGGAGCGAGGCCAGCGCCGTCAGGAGGGCCTGCAACGCGTCGGGAGCCGCGCCGCCGTACATGCCCGAGTGGGCGGGGTGCGCCATCGTCCGCACCGCCATGAGCACGCTGCCGGTGCCGCGCAGCGAGGTCGTCAGCGTCGGCGCGCCGAGCGCGACGTTGCCCGTGTCGGCGAGGACGAAGGCGTCGCACCGCACCAGCTCCGGGCGGCCGCGCGCCAGCGCCTCCATGCCCCCGCTCGACTGCTCCTCCGACCCCTCGCAGACGACGGCGACCTCGACCGGCCACGACCCGAGCACCTGACGGACCGCCCGCAGGGCGAGCAGGGTGGCGACGAGGTTGCCCTTGCAGTCCGCGGAACCCCTGGCGTACCAACGGCCGTCGCGTTCGGTCAGCTCCCACGGAGGGACGGACCAGGCGGCGAGGTCGCCGGCAGGCACGACGTCGTGGTGGGAGTAGAGCAGGGCCGCCGGCGCACCAGCCGGTCCCGCCGAGCGACCGACGACGGCGATCGACCCGTCGGGCGCCTCCACCTGCTCGACCCCGTCGACCCCGGCCTCGGCGAACAGCTCGGCCACCAGCGCCGCCGACGCGGCGCACTCCGACGCCGGCTCGATGACCGGGTTGGCGACAGAGCGGAACGCCACCAGGCGTGCGAGGTCGTCGCGGCCGCGCGCCATACCAGCATCGACCGCGGCAGCCAGGCGGCCGGCGACGGACCCGGGCGCGTCGCGCGGGTCGGGCACCCGGGTCACGGGACGAGGTCGTCGAGGTAGAGCGGGAGCATCTCCCACCAGGTCGGCCAGTCGTGCATGTAGCCGGGGCCCCAGTCGTCGACGCGGTTGGGGATCCCCTTGTCGCCCAGCACCTTGGCCACGGCCCAGGACTCACCGACGTCCTCGTAGTCACCGCTGCCCGAGGCCAGCAGCACGAACCGGTGGCGCAGCGTCTCCAGCGCCTCGCCCTCGAGACCGGCCACGAACTGCAGGGGCGAGGAGAAGTAGAGGTCGTCGGTGTGCGGGCCGCCGATGAACTGCTCGATGGCGTAGGTGCCGCTCATGCCTATGGCGGCGCTGAACAGGTGCGGGTAGCGGCACAGCATCGAGACCGCGTTGAACGCCCCGATCGACGCACCGGCCGTGACGATCGGCTGTGGCCCGTTGCTGTCGGCGTGGATCGCCGGGACGACCTCGTGCGCGACGGCCTGGTGGTAGGCGTTGAAGAGCCACATCCGGTACTCGGTCGAGCCGACCCGGGTGGCCATCGCCCGGCCCGCGGCGCTGTCGCACGAGTAGACCTTGATGCGCCCGGCCTCCAGGAGCGGGCCGAGCCGGGCGACCAGCTGGTTGCGCTCGACCTCCTCGGCGTCGCCGCCCGCCGTGGGGAAGAGCAGGACGGGCACGCCGTAGTGCCCCCACCGCACCAGGGACAGCTCCTGCTCCATGCGGTCGGACCACCAGTGCTCGCTGACCTTCACGTGCGCCTCCTCCAGGTCGGGCGGGTATGCCGCGCAACGGGTCTCACTCGTACACGAACTTCTGCGGGCCGGGGAAGATCCAGGACAGGCCGTCGCGGAGCCGGTCGCGCCAGTCCTCCCAGTTGTGCCCGTCGCGGGCCTCGACGTAGCGCACCGTCATCCCGGCCTGACGGAACACCGGCACCATCGAGCGGTTGGGCGTGATGAGCGGCTCGTAGGTCCCGCAGGACATGAAGATCCGGTCGACCGGGCGGCTGGGCCTGGCGCGGTAGCGGTTGACGAACTTCACCACCGGGTCGAAGTAGGGGCCGCCGCCGTGGTCGCTGCCGATGTCGGTGAAGACCATCGACGCGGACTGAAGCAGCAGCGAGCCGAACTCGCCCGGGTAGCGGACCGCCGTCGACAGGGAGGCGATCCCGCCGAAGCTCGAGCCCATGAGGCAGCGGCCCTGCGGGTCGTCGACCAGGGAGAAGCGCTCGGCCAGTCGGGGCACCAGCTCGCGGGCGATGAAGCGGGCATGCGGCGCGTGGTTGGGGTACTCCCTGAGCCGGTCTCGCGGCGGCACGAACGCCACGACGACCGGTGCGACGTCGAGGCGGTGGATCAGGTTGTCCAGCACCGTCTTCATCGCCGCGTAGTCGAGGTAGTCCGTGCCGTCGTGCACGACGAGCAGCGGGTAGCGCTGGGCGGCGGTGTAGCGCGCCGGGAGGTAGAGCCTGACGGGTTGCTCGCGACGAAGTGCTTTGGAGCGCAGCACGTCCTCGACCATCTCACCCTGCCGCGCCTCGGGGTCGTGGTGCACCCAGTCGGGCACCTCGTACCCGGTGGCGGCGCAGACCGAGCTCGACCCCATCGGCGAGTGCGCCACCTTGGGGTTGAGCGGGTCGTTGAACGTCTCGTAGTGCTCGCCGCGCCGGGTCTCGAGCTGGTACTCCACCCGCGAGCCGCTGGGCAGCGTCGTCGTCACGGCCCAGAGGTCGGTGTCGGGCAGTCGCTTCATCGGCAGCGGGTCGGCCAGGCCCACGACCCGGTGGCGGACGCGGACCTCGTCGGCGTCGCCCCGGAACAGGAAGGTCGCCCGCTCCCCCTCGACCACGGGTGACGGGTGGCGGGCCAGGAAACGGTCGATCGCGGCCCCGTCGACGGGCAGACGCTCCCGCAGCCGGTTGACGGCCAGCCTGCGCTCGTTCACGCCGTGGCCCCCTGCCCGGTGGGCGTGGACGCCGACGAGGCCGGCGGTGCGCCGGGCGAACCGCCGCCCAGCTCGTGGATGGCTCCGTCGATGCCGAGGATGCGGGCGCCCCTGGGCAGCCCGCCCTCGGGGGTGAGCTCGAGCGCGGTGCCGTCGTCGAGGAGCACACAGTGCTGGTCGGTGAACCGGCGCGCCATGACCGCGCACCGGTCGCGGTCGTCGAGGCGCAGCCGGCGCCGGGCGTGCGGCAGCGCCACGACGCCCCTCACCCGGCCGAGGCCCTTGTCGTAGACCTCCGCCTCGGCGGCACCCTCGGGACCGAAGTCGTGGAACAGCACGACGCGCTCGGTCAGGGCCATCGCGCCGGCCGACCAGGCGATCACGGGCAGCTCGTCAGGGATGCGGATCGCGAACAGCCGCAACGCCCGCAGCAGCGTGCCGACGTGCCCGCCGGTGAGCACCAGGGCGGCGCAGCCGGCAAGCGCCGCGCTGATCTCGCCACGGTGCCAGGCGATGACACCGCTGGAGTCCAGCGGTGCCGCAGCGTCGAGCTCGGCATAGAGGCTCTTGAGCTGCGCCGCATACCAGGCGTCGACGTGCCGCACCCCCTCGACGGCGTCGTCGACGGCGCCGAAGGCGGACCCCTCACCGGAGCCGGCGCCCTCGCCCCGCACCCGCCCCTCCCCCGAGCTGTCCCGGGTGCGGCGCACCACGTCGTACACGCCCTCCATGGAGTGGTTCAGTCGCAGCCGGTAGAGCGACAGGAGCGCGTCGTGGCGGTCGCGGAACGCGAGCGCCGCGGCGGCGAAGACGTCGTCCTTCGCGAGGACGTCGAACGTGCGGTGGTAGAGCCGCAGGTGGTCGGCCCGACCCTCGAGCACGGTGTCGAGCTCGTCGACGACGTCCTCGCGCTCCTCCCAGCCGGCGTTGATCGTGGCGACGGGGCCGTCGACGCCGAGCGAGCGCAGGGCGGTGCCGGCGGTGGTCATGAAGCGTTGAGGCCCCAGGAGGATGGTGCGCATGGAGTGGTTTCGCGCCTACCCGGCGTGGACGTGGATGGTGGCGCCGACGTCGTCGAGCATGCTGCGCAGGGTGTCGTAGTCGGGGTGGCGCATCCGCACGTAGGCGTTGGCCATGTAGCCCGCCTCGACCGGCTGGGTGTGGTGGCCGACTTGGGGGAAGTGCGCGTCGATGACCCACTGCCCGTGCCGCGACTGCATCTCGTCGATGCCGCTGTAGCCGGTGATCTGGCCGTCCGCCTCGGGGCGCAGGGCGACGATGCCGGCCGAGTAGGGGCGGAGCATCTGCCGCTCGGGGACGCCGTGGACGATGACGTGCGCCCACTCGCGGTAGACGTCGACGTCGTTGCTCGCGGAGTAGAGGTCCCAGCAGCCGACTCCCGGTGGGCGGCAGCCGATCTCGGAGAAGCGCAGCCCCTTCGGCCCGTGGAACCACTCCATGTGCGTCGCCGAGGTCTCGATGCCGAGGGCGGTGATGACGCGCTGTCCCATCTCGGCGACCTCGCGGTAGAAGTCGGAGTCGGCGATGCGGTTGGTGGTGATGAACTGGGGCGAGATCCAGCGGGTGCGCATCGCCTCCAGGACGTTGGGGTAGTAGTGCGTGGTCCAGTCGTGCACGACGTGCCCGTCGTGGGTGATGGTGTCGTAGAAGCCCTCGTGGCCCTCGACGAACTCCTCCACCGCGATCGAGGCCGCGCCGTGGCTGCCGAAGTCGACCAGCGCCCGGCCCAGCTGCTCGTCGTCGTCGACGCGCACGGTGTCCTTGGCGCCGGCGCCGTCGCGGGGCTTGAGGATCAGCGGGTAGCCGTGCTCCTCGGCGAAGGCCCACACCTCGTGGGCGTGGTCGACGGCACGGGAGGCCGCGGTGGGCACCCCCGCCTCGCGCAACGCCTGCTTCATCGACGGCTTGTCCCGGCAGAGCCACGTGGTGCGCACCGACGTGCCGGGGATGCCGGTGGCCTCGCGGACGTGGGCTGCGGTCATCGTGTGGGCCTCGACGGTCGCCTCCAGCCGGTCGACCCAGACCTTGGACTGGATGTAGCGCACGGCCTCGGTCATGTCGTGCAGGCTGGTGACCGAGCCGACCTTGTAGTAGCCGGCCATGGCGCCGCGCAGCTCGTCGTCCAGGGCCCACTCGTCGGACTCGCCGACGCCGATCACGTTCGCCCCCACCGAGGCGAGCGCCAGGGCGAACCTGCGCTGGTTGGCGGGGAACCCGGGCTCCACGAAGATGACGTTCACGGGTCGACCGTAGCGCCGCGCAGGTAGGGGTGGCATGCCGTGACGCGCTCCCGCCACCAGAGCTCGCGCTCCGGCGGGGCGGCCCAGCGGTCGAGCAGCGCCTCCCGGGCGTCCGCGCGCCCGACGGGCAGGTGACCGGCGGAGGGCACGAGCGAGGGGTCCGTGACGTCGCCGGCGAGCAGGGCGACGGTGCCGAGCCCGCAGGCGTGGTCGAGGTCGGGCAGGGCGGCTGCCAGCGCGACGCCGGCGGCCATGCCGACGGAGGTGTCGAGCGCCGAGCTGACCACGGCGGGGAGGCCACAGGCCTGCACCACCTCGAGCGCGCGCCGTACCCCGCCGAGGGGTGCCACCTTGACCACCACGAGGTCGGCGGCCTCCTCGCGCGCCACGCGCAGCGGGTCCTCGGCCTTGCGGATCGACTCGTCGGCGGCGACGAGCACGTCGACCCCGGCGCGGGCGAGGGCCCGCCGCAGCTCGGCGAGCTCCTCGACGCTCGCACAGGGCTGCTCGGCGTACTCGAGCCCGTAGCGGGAGAGGCGCCGCAACGCCGCGACCGCCTCGTCCACCGTCCACCCGCCGTTGGCGTCGACGCGGATCCTGCCCTCGGGCCCCATCGCGTCGCGCACGGCAGCGACCCGGTCGACGTCGTCCTGCACCGACTGCCCGCGCTCGGCGACCTTGACCTTGGCCGTCGTCGCCCCGTCGAACCGGGCGAGCACCTCCGGCACCCGCTCCGGCCCGACCGCGGGGACGGTGGCGTTGACGGGGACGGTGGTACGGCGCGGGGCCGGCCACGCGCCGTACGCCGCCTCGACGGCCGCACCGAGCCAGCGCGAGGCCTCGGCGGGTTCGTACTCCAGGAACGGCGAGAACTCGCCCCAGCCCGACGGTCCGCGCAGCAGCGCCGCCTCACGGACCTCGACGCCCCGGAAGCGGACCCGCATGGGGATGGCCACGACCCGCAGGCCCGCGATCAGGTCGTCGAGCTCGGGCACCTCGTGGCTGGGGTGGTCGCTCACCCGCCCATCCAACCGTGCCGACCCGGGCGCTGCCGCGTCAGGCACCGAGGGCCCGCCTGCCACCCGTGCGTCAGGCGCCGCCGACCGCCTTGCGCAGCTCGTTGGCCGCGAGCGCGATGAAGGCCGCCGCGCACAGGACCATCGCGATGTTGGAGGGCAGCTTGTTGCGCCACTCGCGCGGCACCCGGTCGGTGTTGAGGATCCACAGCAGGGTCACCGACAGGAACGGCATGAAGAACGCCCCGAGCACGCCGTACGCCAGGATCAGGTAGACCGGCTTGCCGAGGAACATCATCACCATCGGCGGGAACGTCAGCCAGAGGATGTAGGCGCGGTACCACTTGCCGCCCAGCCGGCTGTCGGGGTGGTCCTGGCCGTGGCCGCGGACGTGGCCCACGAAGTCGGCGAACATCATCGAGACGCCGTTCCACACGCCGACCAGCGAGGACATCGCCGCGGCCCAGAAGCCGACGAGGAACACGCTCCCGGCCCACGCGCCGTACCGGCTCGCGAGGACGTCGGAGAGGTTGAGCAGGCCCTCGTCGCCGGTCTTGATCGCGATGTTGGCGGAGTAGAGCAGCTCGGCGCCGACGATGAGGGTCGAGACGACGAAGATGCCGGTGACGAGGTAGGCGACGCCGTTGTCGAGGCGCATGACCCGCATGTGGCCGGGCGTGGTCCAGCCCTTCTCACGCAGCCAGTAGCCGTAGGCCGCCAGCGTGATCGTGCCGCCAACACCGCCGGCGACCGACAGCACGTTGACCAGGGCACCGTCGGGGATGAGCGGCACGAGGCCCTTGGCCAGCTCGGGCAGGTTGGGCACGGTCAGGACCGCGGCACCGACCATGGTCACGAACATGGTTCCGACGAGTGCGGCGCAGACCTTCTCGAAGAGCGCGTAGTGGCCCCACCAGACGAGCACCAGCCCGATGAGGCCGGAGAGGATGCCCCACGCCGGCACGGACATGAACGGCATCAGGGAGTGCAGCGGCAGCCCGGTGCCGGCCATCGCGGCGGCGCCATAGACGAAGCCCCAGACGACGATGTACGGCCCGAAGTACCAGTGCGTCCAGCGGCCCAGGCTCGACCACCCCTGGTAGATCGTGCGGCCGGTGGCGAGGGAGTATCGACCGGCACCCTCCACCAGGACGATCTTCATGACGCAGCCGACGACGACGGTCCAGAGCAGGGCGTAGCCGTACTTGCTCCCCGCGATGAGGGTGGCGACGAGGTCGGCGGCCCCGACGCCGGTGGCCGCCACCACCAGCCCCGGCCCGATGAGCGACCACCCCGGTCTGCGTCCGTCGACGGTCGTGGTGGTGGTCGTGTCGGTGGCGCTGGCCATGAGGGGGCTCCGATGTCGGCGTTGACAGGAGTGCCCACGCTACCCAGAAACGGACAAATCGGTCCATGACGACCGGCGCACGGGGCCGGTCACGTGCCTGTAGCAGCGCCCGTACCCTGTCTGCATGCCCACGTTGTCCGACTTCTCCGCCACCACCCTCGAGGGCGCCGAGCAGGACCTGTCCGCCTACGCGGGCAAGGTCGTCCTCGTCGTCAACACCGCCAGCCAGTGCGGGCTCACGCCGCAGCTCGCCGGGCTCGAGGAGCTGCAGCGCACCTACGGTGAGCAGGGGCTGGTCGTCCTCGGGTTCCCCTGCAACCAGTTCGGCGGCCAGGAGCCCGGTGACGCGGAGGAGATCGGCGCGTTCTGCCAGCGCAACTACGGCGTGAGCTTCCCGATGTTCGCCAAGGTCGAGGTCAACGGCGACGGGGCCCACCCGCTGTTCCAGTGGCTGAAGTCGGAGAAGGGCGGCCTGCTCGGCAGCGCCATCAAGTGGAACTTCGCCAAGTTCCTGGTCGGCCGCGACGGCGAGGTGCTCAAGCGGTTCGCGCCGACGACCGACCCGGGCGGCCTCACCGACGACATCGAGAAGGCGCTCGCGGCGTGACCGCGCAGCCGACCGTCAGCGAGACGTTCGACCCCTCGGCGTGGGACGTCGTCGAGGGCTTCGACTTCACCGACATCACCTACCACCGGGCCAAGGGTGTCGGCGCCGTCCGCATCGCGTTCGACCGGCCCGAGGTGCTCAACGCGTTCCGTCCGCACACCGTGGACGAGCTGTACCGCGCGCTCGACCACGCCCGACGGACCTCCGACGTCGGCGTCGTCCTCCTCACCGGCAACGGCCCGGGCCCCGACGGCTCCGGCAGCGAGGGCAAGTGGGCATTCTGCTCCGGCGGCGACCAACGCATCCGCGGCCGCTCCGGCTACCAGTACGCCGCTGACGACGGTGACGACACCGCCGCCGGCGTCGACCACCGCCGGGTCAAGGCCGAGGGCGGCCGGCTGCACATCCTCGAGGTGCAGCGCCTCATCCGCACCATGCCGAAGGTCGTCATCGCACTGGTCAACGGGTGGGCGGCCGGCGGCGGCCACTCCCTGCACGTGGTCTGCGACCTCACCATGGCCAGCCGCGAGCACGCCCGGTTCAAGCAGACCGACGCCGACGTGGGCTCCTTCGACGGCGGCTACGGCTCGGCCTACCTCGCCAAGATGGTCGGGCAGAAGTTCGCCCGCGAGATCTTCTTCCTCGGTCGCACCTACACGGCCGAGGACATGCACCGTATGGGCGCGGTCAACCTCGTCAGCGACCACGCGACGCTCGAGTCCGACGCCCTCGACGTGGCCCGCGAGATCATGGGCAAGAGCCCGCAGGCGCAGCGCATGCTGAAGTTCGCGTTCAACCTGCTCGACGACGGGCTCATGGGCCAGCAGGTCTTCGCCGGCGAGGCGACGCGGCTCGCCTACATGACCGACGAGGCCGTGGAGGGTCGCGACCAGTTCCTCGAGAAGCGCGACCCCGACTGGTCGCCCTTCCCCTGGTACTTCTAGAGATGGACCCGGCCAGGTCGTCCGACCTGGCCGGGTCCACCTCTAGCCGGAGCCGCCGAGGTCGACGTCGTACGCCTCGTAGACCAGGTCGGCGCCCTTCTGCCGGTGCCGTCCCAGCTGGCCCAGGAGGGTCGTGACCTCCTCGCGGAAGACCGGCAGGTCGGCCATGGTGCCGCCGTGCTCCAGCACCGCGAGGTAGGCGTCGATGTCCTCGCGGAAGCGTTCGTGCTCACGGCGCAGCCGCTTGACCTGCCCGCCGAGACGAGGGCTGTCGCGCCCCAACGAGTCGTAGAGGCCACCGGGCGCCTCGGTGAGCTCGACGTGGTCGCGGAAGTCGTGCGCCAGCTCGGCGAGCGCCGCGCGCACGCGTTCCCGCCAGGCCCCGCCCCGGGCCAGCGGCGAGGCGAGCGCCTCGTCGACGGCCGCGACGGAGTCACGCAGCTCGGCGCGGTGGGTCCGCACCCGGTCGAGGTATGCCGCGAAGTCGGCGTCCATGGGGCCTCCCGCACCCATGGTCCCGCCGCCCGGAGCGGGCGTCCACCGGGCGTCCACCGGGCCTCCACCGGGCGTCCTTCGTGCCGGCAGCGGACGGCTAGCCTGAGCCGGTGACCTCGCTGCGCCCCCTCGCCATCGGCTCAGGGAACGCGGCCCGGGAGGCGTTGCCCGCCCTCCGCCAGGCCCTCGACGGCGGACGCGCCGTGATCCCGTACGGCGTGGGCGGCGTCCCCACGGCGGTCCCCGAGGGCGCGACGCCCGATACCGGCACCGCGCTCGTGGTCGGCACCTCCGGCTCGACGGGCACGCCCAAGCTGGCCATGCTCCCCGGCAGCTCGCTGGTCGCCAGCGCCACCGCCACCCACGAGCGGCTCGGTGGCCCCGGGACGTGGCTGCTGTCGATGCCGCCGCACCACATCGCAGGGGTCCAGGTGCTGGTGCGCTCGGTCGTGGCCGGCACGACGCCGGGGTTCGTCGAGCTCGACGGCGGCTTCACCGGCCGGGCGTTCGTCCGGGCGTCCGAGGCCCTGGTCGGGGAACGGCGCTACACCGCGCTGGTGCCCACTCAGCTGGTCCGGCTCCTGGACGACGCCGAGGCGACGGCGGCGCTCGCGTCCTTCGACGCGGTCCTCGTCGGCGGTGCGGCCAGCGCCCCGAGCCTGCTGGCCCGGGCGGCAGACCTCGGTGTCCGCGTCGTCACGACCTACGGCATGAGCGAGACGTCGGGCGGCTGCGTCTACGACGGGGTGCCGCTGTCGGTGAGCCGGGTGCGGGTCGACGACCTCGGACGGCTCGTGCTCGGTGGCGCGACCCTGGCCACCGGCTACCTCGGCCGACCGGACCTGACGGCCGAGGCGTTCGGCACCGACGAGGAGGGCGGGCGCTGGTTCACGACCAACGATGCCGGCCACCTCGACGCCACGACCGGGCGCTGGCACGTCGACGGGCGGCTCGACGACGTCATCACCACCGGCGGCCTCAAGGTGGCGCCGCGGCTCGTCGAGGACGCGCTGACCGCTCTGTCGGGCGTGGCCGAGGCCGTCGTGGTGGGGGTGCCGGACGAGGAGTGGGGGCAGGTCGTCGCTGCGGCCGTCGTCGCCCGGGCCGGGACGCCTGCACCGACGCTGGAGGCGGTCCGCAGCTCGCTGCGGGGACGCCTCCCCGACCACGCGCTCCCCCGCCGGCTCGTCGTCGTCGACGAGCTGCCACAGCGCGGACCGGGCAAACCGGACCGCGCCGGGATCGCCGGTCTGTTCCCCAGCCGGCCATGACACGATGGGAGCATGATCCGCCTGGTCCCGTGGCTCCTGGTGATCGCGCTGACGATCTACGCCCTGGTGGACTGCCTGCAGAGCGATGAGCGTTCCGTGCGCGGCGTGCCCAAGCTGATGTGGGCGCTGGTCATCGTCGTCCTGCCGCTCATGGGGCCGATCGCCTGGTTCGTCGCCGGCCGCCCCGAGCAGCCCCGGCCCGGCACCGGTCCACGCCAGCAGCCGCAGCGCCCGCGTGGCCCCGACGACGACCCGGACTTCCTCCGTAGGCTCTGAGCCGAACCCGCGCGGCGCTCTCCCCGCCCGTGGCGACCCGCACGCCCCGTACCCCGCCCCGAACCCCGAGCAAGCGAGACCACCACCCCATGGCCACCCTGTCCCAGTGGATCGCCGGCGCGCGCCCCCGCACCCTGCCCGCCGCCATCGCCCCCGTCGTCGTCGGCACCGCCGCGGCCGTCCCCCTCGACCGGGTCGACCTCGGCCTCGCGCTGCTGGCCGTGCTCGTGTCGCTGGGGCTGCAGGTGGGCGTCAACTACGCCAACGACTACTCCGACGGCATCCGGGGCACCGACAGCGACCGTGTCGGCCCGATCCGGCTGGTGGGCCAGCACAAGGCCGCCCCGGAGAACGTCAAGCTCATGGCGTTCGCGTTCTTCGGCGCCGCCGCGCTGGTCGGACTGGCGCTCGTGGCCATCAGCGAGGCGTGGGTCATGATCCCGCTCGGCGCCCTGGCCATCCTCGCCGCCTGGCGCTACACCGGCGGCGACAACCCCTACGGCTACCGCGGGCTCGGCGAGCTCTACGTCTTCGTGTTCTTCGGCCTGATGGCGACCCTCGGCACGCTCTACACGCAGGCGAAGGAGCTGACCTGGGTCGGGCTCGCCGGTGCCGTGGGTGTCGGGGCCATCGCCTCGGCCATCCTCGTCGCCAACAACCTGCGCGACATCCCCACCGACGAGGTCAGCGGCAAGCGCACGCTCGCGGTCCGGCTCGGCGACCGCCGCACCCGCCTGCTGTACGGCGCCCTCGTGACGGTGTCGCTGCTCATGGTGGTGCTGGTCGCGTCCAGCCAGCCGTTCGTGCTGCTGGCCCTCCTCGCGCTCGCCGTGCTCTGGAAGCCGCTGCAGGCGCTGCGCGCCGGGGCCACCGGACGCGACCTCGTGCCGGTGCTCGCCGCGACCGGGCTCTTCGAGATCGCCTACGCCGCACTCTTCGCCGTCGGTATGGCGCTCAGCCAGTAGCCCGCGCCGGCCGCCGACCACGGCCCAGCTCTCAGGGAACCGGCACGACGGTCGTCACGGGAGGGGCGGTCACCGCGAAGCCTGGCGCCGTACTCGTGGCGTAGATGCGCAGGCTCAGGGCGACCGTCGGGCGCTCGACAGGAGGGACGTCCTCACTGCAGCGACACGTCGCGCTCGGGCCTGGTGCCCTTGGGGACAACCTGCACATGGACTGGGGAACCGGGCACCGGTCTCGTCCCTCGCGGAGGTGTGGTCGCTCAGGGTCGGGTGGGTCCCGTACGTCGACAGGGTTACGTCGATCGCTCGATGACTCGGCGACAGCCCGGACCTACCGTGCCGGCATGGCCGGAAACTACGCAGAGCTCCCGCTCGACGAGTACCAGGACCTGACCCACACCGTCGCCGTGGTCACCGAGCTGGTGGTCCTCGACGACGCCTGGACGCGGGAGGCGATGGCTTCGTCCGACCCGGCCACGAGAGACGACAGCCGGGTCGAGCAGCTCGGTGGCGTCGTCGACCGGCTCGACCAGCTGTACGGCGAGATCGGCGGGTTGGGGTCGCGCCTGGGCGACATCTTCCGCGCCCGGGAGGACCTGCTGCGCGAGCGCTACGAGGCGCTGGTCTCCGACGAGGCCGCTGACCGACCGCGAGCCCCGCGCACCAGGTCGCTGACCCCGGACGAGCGCAGCCGGGTCCGCGCCTTCGTCGACGACCGCGGCCAGGGGGACGTCGTCGCGCTTGCCGTGGATGCCGCCTACCAGCTCGAGCAGCAGGCCGGGACCCAGCGGCAGACCGTCCGCACGGAGTACGACCGCATCCGCGGCGGCGCATCCTCGGAAGGCGACATCGACCCGGACTTCGAGTTCTGGGTGCAGGCTGTGTCCCTCGCAGCCACCCTGGCCCTGGGCCCGGAGGCGGGCGGGGTCGTCGAGCTCATCGGTGGCATCATCGCCTGGCTCGTCGGGTGAGAGCCGGCCGCGCCGCATGACCGAGGCTCGCCCACCGTTCCCGCCGTTCGACGAGGTCAGCGCCCGCCAGAAGGTCCAGGCCGCGGAGGACGCCTGGAACACCTGTGACCCGCACCGGGTGAGCCTCGCGTACACGCCCGACTCCGTCTGGCGCAACCGCGACACCTTCGTGCGCGGGCGCGAGCAGATCGTCGAGTTCCTCACGGCCAAGTGGGAGCGGGAGCTCGACTACGCGCTGCGCAAGAGCCTGTGGAGCTTCACCGAGCACCGCATCGCCGTGCGCTTCCAGTACGAGTGCCACGACACCACCGGGCAGTGGTGGCGCAGCTACGGCAACGAGCTGTGGGAGTTCGACGACAACGGGCTCATGCGCCGGCGGGAGGCGTCGATCAACGACCTGGCCATCAGCGCGGGTGCTCGCCGCATCTTCGGCCCCCGCGCCGAGCTCGAGCGGTCGGCAGACTTCGAGATCCCCCTCGAGTGATGACGGAGGGACGGGGGCCACGGGCCCGTCCCTGTGTCGACGGACCCGTGGCCGGGGCGTGCCGGTCAGGAACCCGCGTGCAGCAGGCCGAGGAGGCCGTGCGACTCGTCCTGCGGGCCTGCGGTGAACAGCACGTCGTGGGTCGAGCCCTCGGTGCCGTTGCCGGGCAGCAGCGCCCACAGCCCGTCGATGGTGACCGCCTTGCCACCAGGACCCCGGAGCGTGCCGACGAGGTCGAGGGTCCCCGGGTCGTAGGCGTGGATCCGGCCGTCGCCGAAGTTGCCCACCAGCAGGTCACCCGAGAACCTGCCGAAGCCGGACGGCGCGATGGTCAGGCCCCAGGGCGCGTTCAGCACCGTGTGGTCCGAGGCGCGCCGGACGAGCTTGCCGCCAAGGGTGAACACGTCGACCCGGCCCAGCCCTGCACCGGCCACCTCGTCGACATGGGCACTGTCCCGCTTGGCGAACGCGACGTACACCCTGTCGCCGGACACCATCACGTTGAACGGCGCATAGCCGTGCGGCAGCCGCGCGTCGGTGAAGCTGCCCTTGGTGGCGACCCGCTTGAAGTCGCCGTTGTAGACGTCGACGACGCCGGCGGAGAAGTTGGCGGCGTACAGCCTCGGGCCGCTGGGCGTCTGCCCCATGGCCAGGCCCTTGTCGACCGCGCCGGGGGTGACGACGGCGTCGACGGCGTGGGTCGACGGCGATGCCCCGGTGGCAGCGACGGCCGGGTTCCAGCCACTGAGGTGGCCGGTCTCCCCGACGAAGAGGAACCGGGCGGGGGCGGCGTGACCGGCCGCGTCACGGACCACGAAGGACGTCGTGGGGTTCGAGACCTGGCCCGTGGGCGCGCCTCCCGGGATGCTGACGACGAGCGGCACGGTGGTCTGGGCGCTGCCGTCCACCCCGCCGGAGTACAGCGTGGTCACGCCGGTGCCGTTGTCGGAGACCCACAGGGGGCTGGTGCCGAGGTAGGAAGCACCCCAGGCGTTCACGAGGTGCGGATCGGTGACCTTGGCCATCCCCGGCACGTCGGAGACGAGGTTGACCTGGTGGTAGGCGGAGGGCGCGGAGGCGCCGGCTGGGGCGCTGACGGCGAGCAGCCCGATGGCTGCGCCGAGGCCGGCGCCGAGCGCCAGCAGCGGTGAGGGACGACGGATGTGATGCGTCATGGACAACCTCCTGGACAGAGGCGGACAGCCCGGGATGGACCGGCGCCATGAGGTAGACGAGGGCCGGCCGTGCAGAGTTCAGAGAGCGCCGCCCCGGGCGGGTGACGTTGGCCCCTGACCCCCTCATGAGGCCACGGCGACGATGACGGTATGGGTGGTGGGACCCGAGGTGCCTCGGTCGACCTGTTCTGGCTCCCCCTCGGCGCCGGCGGGCACTTCGTCCGTTGGAACGGCCGGCTCTACGAGCGGTGGAGCGCGCGGCGAGAGGGCCGGCTCCCGTCCGACCTGTACCACTGCGGGTTGATGGTCCACCTCCGCGGCACCGCCTACGCCGTCGAGATGGGCCCGGTGTGGAACGTCACCGACCCCGACCGCGGTGTCGTCGTCGAGGGGCCGGTGGGGGCGAGGTGGCTGGGCCGGTTCCGCGCCTTCCGCTACGAGATGCGCTGCTGGCCGGGAGGCCACCTCCCGGACGTGGCGGCGGCGGTGGACAGCCCGGTGCGGCTGACGGAGGACCTGCACCGCGCCGCAGCGGTGGTCCGGACGCTCCCCGACCTCCCAGTCCTGACGTGGGGACGGGACGAGCTGGGCACGGGCGAGATGTGGAACTCCAACTCGGCCGTGGCCTGGGTGCTGGCGCGCACGAGCCATGACGTGACCGCGATCCGGCCTCCTCGAGGGGGTCGAGCACCCGGGTGGGATGCAGGGCTGGCGCTGGCCGACCGGCAGTCGCGCGCCACGTCAGGCGAACCGACGGTGCGCGACGAGGCGCGCGGCGGCCAGCGTGACGAGCGCGGCGAGGAGGATCGCGACGGCCTCGGCCGGTAGGGGGCCGTAGGTCCCCGGTGAGGCGACCAGCAGGAGGACAGCGACGCCGATGGCCGTGCCGAGCTGCGCCCCCGTGTTGAGCACTCCCGTGGCCGTGGCGACCTCGTGCTCGGGCAGGTCGGTGCCGATGTCGTTGAACGCCACCGACGACGCCCCGAGCCCTGCCCCGAGGAACGCTAGGCCCACGACGGTCCCGGCCACGGTCCACCCGGTGCCCGCCCCGCCGCCGGCGACCATCGTGCCGGAGACGACCACATTGCCCACGCCCATGCTGTCCAGCCCGGCGACAGCCGGCCGACGGGGCCCTCGCGCCCGCGCCAGCCGGGCCGCCGCCGCGGACCCGACCACCACCGCGAGGCTGAGGGCCAGCAACGTCAGCCCGGCGCCGAAGGCGCTGAACCCGTGCCGGCGCTGAAGGTGGAGGGTGAGCAGGACCGCCGTCGAGCTGGTGGCTGCCGTGTTGACGAACGAGCCCAGCGTGCCGGCGAGGAGCTGTGGGGTGCGCAGCGTCGACACCGAGACCAGCGGTCGCCGAGCACGCCGCAGCCACACCGCCAGGAGCACCCCGAGGGCCGCGCCGGCAAGCACGACCAGCAGGCCTGGGACGCGCGAACCGTCCTCCTGCACCAGCGCCGCCCCCAGCACCAGGCCCATCACGGAGGTCACGAGCAGCAGCGCGCCCACCGCGTCGAGGGAGGCGGCGCGGTCCCGCGCGGGCGGCACCCGCACCCAGTACCGGACTCCCCCTGCGAGCCCGACGGCGAGCGGGACGTTGACCCAGAAGATCGCGCGCCAGCCCAGGAGCTCGGTCAGGAGGCCGCCCACGAACAGGCCGCTCGCCCCAGCCGCGGCTCCCGCTGCGCTCCACAGCCCGAGCGCCTTGGCGCGCTGACCAGTGGCGGTCGCGGCAGCCAGCAGCAGGCTCAGCGCTGCCGGCACCGTCAGGGCCGACGCGGCTCCCTGGACCGCTCGGGCGAGCACGAGCTGCCACGCGTGCCCTGCCAGCGCGCCGACACCGCCCGCGACGGCGAAGACCAGAAGGCCGACCAACAGCATCCTGACGTGGCCGTACCGGTGGCCGAGCCGCGCTCCGACCACGAGCAGGCCGCCGAAGAACATCGCGTAGGCCGTCGCGATCGGCCCCGCCACAGCGTCTCCTGCGCCCACTCCGTCGAGCATCGACGGGATCGCGACGATGGCGGCGGTGACGCCCAGCACGTCGACGAACTGCACCAGGCACAGGACGACGACCGTGGCGCTGGAGCCAGGGGTACGACGAGCCATGCCGACGAAGCTACCCACGACGTCGGACATCTCGGGCGCGACCGCTGGTCCCGCGTCAGGTCCCCGGACCGGTGGCCGCTGTCGGCGCGCCGGCGGGCGCGGAACCACCCTCGGCGCCACGCAGCCTCCGTGGCCAGGCGCTGAGGCCACCGAGGACGCTGAGGAGGGCGGGCACCAGGACCGAACGCACGACCAGCGCGTCGATGAGCACCCCCAGCGCCATGACGAACGCCAGCTCCCGGAACTGGCGAAGCGGCACCAGGGCGAGCATCCCGAAGCTGGCCGCCAGGGTGATGCCGGCCGCCGTGATGGCGCCTGATGTCTCGGGCACCCGTTCGGCGATCGCCTTGCGCAGGGTCGTGTGCCTGGCGCGGGTCCAGACGTGACCGACCCCGTAGATGTTGTAGTCGGAGCCCAGGGACAGGAGCAGCACCGAGGCGGCGAACGGCACGTAGAAGGCCACCCCTTCGTGGCCGAGCCGGTCCTGGAAGAGCAGCGTCAGGCACCCCAGGGATGCGGCGAGGGCGAGCAGGCTGCAACCGAGCAGCAGCACGGGCGCGACGACGGCGCGCAGGAAGACCATGAGCAGGAGCAGGTTGACCGCCAGGACGGCGATCGCGATGCGGCGCAGGTCGGCGTTGGTGGCTGCCACGAGCTCGCCCGCGACGGCGGTGTCGCCGGCCACGCCGTGCTGCGCCCCGCCCAGCCCCGCGCGCTGGAGCAGGGTCGGCATGGTGGCCGAGAGGTGGTCGAGGTCACTGATCGCCCTGGGGCCCAGCGGGTCGTGGTCCAGGATGACGAGGAAGCGCGCGGCGTCCCCCGTACGGCTCACCAACGCACCGCGCACCACCTCGTCCGGGAGCGCGCTCGGGCTCACCACACCGGCCACACCGGGCTGTCCCTGCAGCTCGCGCGCCAACCGGGTGAGCTTCGCCGGGTCGTTGCCGACGGCCGGGCCCTGCAGCAGCACCTCGGTCGGCGCCACGATGCCGGGCGCAAAGCCGGCGGCCGCCGCAGTCGCGGCCTCGTGGGCCGGGTTGTCGGATGGGAGGGCAGCCACGAACGACACCCCCAGCCGCAGCCGCCCCGCGTCGGCACCCAGCACGGCCAGCCCGACGACGCACGCGGCCCCCAGGACGAACGCCACCACCCGGACGGTCAGGACCCTGGCGGCCCCGCGGGCCACGCTGATCCGTCGGGCCTTCCTCGGTCGTGAGGGCCAGAACAGCGCGCGCCCGAAGATGGCCAGCAGGGCCGGCAGCAGCGTCACCGAGACGACCACGGACACCAGCACCGACAGGGACAGCACCGGGCCGAAGGCACGGAAGAAGCCGGAGTGGGCGACGAGCATCGCCGCGCTGCCCGCCGCCACGGCGAGACCGGCCACGAGGACGATCCGGCCCGTCTGCGCGGCTGAGTTCTTCGCGGCGGTCAACCGGTCTGCCCCGTCGTCGAGCCCCGTGCGCATGCTGGAGAGGAAGAAGATCGCGTAGTCCGTGACGATGCCGAGCACCAGTGCCAGCACGAGCGGCTTGAGCTCGTCAGGCACCCCGCCGCGCACGAACCCGCCGACGTAGTTGGTCACCCGGACCGCCAGGAAGTAGGAGACCGCGGCGGTCAGCAGGGCCACGAACGGTGCGATGAGCGACCGGAACTTCAGGGCGACGATGCCGATGACGACTGCGAGCGTGGCGCACTCGAGCAGCAGGAGCCGGCCGTAGAGGATCTTGGACTGCGCGACCTGCGCCGGCACCGTCCCGGTCACCCCGACGAGGTGGTCGTCCGGCTGGTTGACGTGCACGCGCCCGAACCGCTGCGCCGCGGCGACCTCGTCGCCGAAGGTGGTGTGGGGCTTGGTGAACACGAAGCTCAGCGCCGTCGTGCCCACCTCGGACGACGACGGGAAGACACCCACCGTGTTGACGACCGGGATCACGGCGGCGATGTCGCCGACGTCGCGCTCCTCGCCCTTGGTCACCGCCACGGCCCGTTCCACCACCCGTCGCTGGGCAGCCTCCGAGAGGCCATGAGGGTCGCGTTGCACCAGGAGCGTGCGCGACAGGATCGGGAACCCGAAGGCCTCGGCCGATGCGGTCTCCGTCGCGATCGCGCGGCTGTCCGGCGGCGCGAAACCGCCGAGGTCGGCGTTCGGGATCGTGGCAGGGAGCCATACGGCGGCTGCGACCGCGCCCACCGCCCACCCCAGCACGACGAACCACCGGAAGGTGACCACCAGCCAGGCGTAGGCCCGCGCCAGGAAGCCGGCCTCGGACCTGCGCCACGACCTCATCGACCAGCCCCTTTCCTCGGCGAGGTACTTCTACCCCGAAGTGGGTGGCGCACACCACCGACGCACGGTGGGACGCGTGGTGGCAGCGGAGCCCGGCAGCGCCAGCCGCCTTTTCTTGCGAGGCTGGACCCGTGACAGGACGAGAACGCGACCGGGACACCCAGGGCAGGGCCCGCCAGGCGAGGCCCCGCGACGCGCTCGGGCGCCCGTTGCCGTATGGAGCCGAAGGGGTCGAGCCCGTACCCGAGGACCCGCTGCCACCGGCCGAGACGCTGACCGTGGCGAGAGGGCTGGTCGAGGCCGGGCGCCCGTTCGCGGCGCACGAGGTGCTGGAGGCGCGGTGGAAGGCCGGCCCCGACACTGAACGCGACCTGTGGCAGGGGCTCGCGCAGCTGTGCGTCGCCATCACCCACGCGGCACGGGGCAACCAGGTGGGCGCGGACCGGTTGTTCGACCGGGCGGCCCAGAGGCTGGAGGCGTTCGCTGCGACCGGGCACGATGCCTACGGTCTCGACGTCGGCTCCGTCGCCGAGCGCGCACGAAGGCACGAGGGATGCTTCTGACCGTGCACCGTCAGGTGCGCGGTGCCTGAGGGTGCACCTCGTGACTCGAGCGCTCCATACCCGGCTGTGGCAACCTTGCGGAGGTGAACCTTCCTCGCCACGACGTCGACCCTGATGGACTGCTCGAGTACTCGGTGGTCTTCACCGACCGGTCCCTCAACCACATGTCCCAACGCTTCGTGGGCGTCATGCAGGACATCATCGACGTCCTGCGCACGACCTACAGCGCCCACACGGTCGCGCTCGTGCCCGGCGGCGGCACGTTCGGCATGGAGGCAGTGGCGCGCCAGCTCGCGACCGGCCAACGCTGCCTCGTCGTGCGCAACGGCCTGTTCTCCTACCGCTGGTCGCAGATCCTCGACGCCGGCTCGGTGGCGAGCGGGACGACCGTGTGCCGTGCGCGCCCGGCCTCCGACGAGCCCCAGGCCGCATGGGCCCCGGCTCCCGTCGCCGAGGTCGTCGAGGCGATCGAGCGAGACCGCCCCGGGGTCGTCTTCGCCCCCCACGTCGAGACGGCAGCCGGGATCCTGCTGCCCGACGACTACGTCCGCGCCGTCGCCGACGCGACTCACGCGGTCGGTGGGCTGTTCGTCCTCGACTGCATCGCGTCAGGGGCGATGTGGGTCGACATGGAGGCGCTCGGTGTCGACGTGCTGCTGAGCGCCCCGCAGAAGGGGTGGAGCGGCTCGCCGTGCGCCGGGTTCGTGATGCTGGGCGAGACCGCTCGGGAGCGGGTCATGGCGACCACCTCCTCCAGCTTCGCGATCGACCTGCAGAAGTGGCTGACGATCACCGAGGCCTACACCGAGGGCCACACGCCGTACCACGCGACGATGCCCACGGACGCCCTCGCGCGCGACGCCGCCATCATGCTCGAGACCCGTTCGCTGGGCCTCGACGTACTGCGCGACGCCCAGGTCTCGCTCGGCGCCCAGGTGCGAGCGATGCTGGGAGAGCACGGCTTTTCTTCGGTCGCCGCCGAGGGTTTCGCGGCCCCCAGCGTGGTGGTGTCCTTCACCGACGACCCGGACGTCCGCAGCGGCGCGAAGTTCAAGAAGCGTGGCCTCCAGGTGGCGGCCGGTGTGCCGCTGATGTGTGGCGAGCGGGACGACTTCTCCACGTTCAGGATCGGGCTGTTCGGACTCGACAAGCTCACCGACGTCGACGGCACCGTCGAGCGGCTCCGGGCCCAGCTCGACGGCTGACCGAGGGACAGGGCCGCCGACTGCAACGGACCCGAGCCGAGCAGCGAACCTCTGGCCGCGGCATACCTCACGGAGGCATCCTTGGCTCAGGAGGTCGGCCATGGGCAAGAAGGGCAAGGGCAAGGGCGGCAAGGGGACCAAGGGCGGCGGGCACTACCTGTCGCCGGGGGTCTACATCGAGGAAGGCCCCTCCGGCAGCAGACCGATCGAGGCCGTCGGGACGTCCATCGCCGCGTTCGTGGGGTTGTCGCCCTTCAGCCCCCTGCGGCTGGTCCGGACCGTCGCCCTGGCCACGGCCCTGGCGGTGGTGGTGCGACGGGTCCGCTGAGGGGCCAGTGCGAGAAGTGCCTCCGCGAGCCGGGGTTGGGCGGGGCGCCGTCCGGGTAGCAAGGAGCCGGACCCTCGAGGAAGGAGGCCGACATGTCGAAGGACCTCAGTGACAGCGAGAACCGCAAGAAGCTGAAGAAGTCTTCGTTCGCGCTGCCGGACCAGGAGAAGTACCCGATCCCTGACATCGAGCACGCCCGCAACGCCTTGGCCCGGGTGGCCCAGCACGGGTCGGAGGCCGAGAAGAAGAAGGTCCGTGCAGCGGTCGAGAAGAAGTACCCGAGCCTGAAGAAGGACGACTGATCAGCGACGAGGACCATCGACGAGGACCATCGCCCCTAGGCCGGGGTCCGACCGGCGGACGACCCTGAGGTGCCGAACCCGGGAGGACCGGATACCGGGCAGGAGCGACATCTGGGAGCCGCATGGCCAGCAGCACGCGCAGGCGGACGGAGCCGGTGGACGCGATCTGGCTCAGCATGGACCGTCCCAGCAACCGCATGGTCATCGTCACGCTGATGTTCCTGGCGTCCGCGCCCGACTGGGACGAGGTCGTCCACGTGCTCCGGACCCGGGTGCTGGACTGCTACCCCGTGTTCAGGCAGCGACCTGTCGCCGCCCCGCTGGGGTTCGGCCTCCCGCAGTGGGAGGACGACCCCACGTTCGATGTCGACCACCACATCAAGAGGCTGACGCTCGCCGCACCGGGTGACGACCACGCGCTGCAGTCGCACGTGGAGGAGCACCTCCACCTGCCGATCGACCCCCACCATCCGCTGTGGGAGGTGCAGCTCATCGACGGTCACGGGGACGGCGCGGTGGTGTTCAGCCGCGTCCACCACGCGATGGCGGACGGCATCTCGCTGGCTCGCGTGCTCCTGTCCCTGACCGACGGGGACGAGGACGTGGGGGCAGCGGACGTGGGGGCAGCGGACGTGGGGGCGGCAGACGAAGGACCCGCGCGAGGCCGGCGCAGCCCCGTCGGGGCATCGGCAGCCCTGGCCCGTGACGGCCTCGGTCAGCTCATGAGGCTGGGCACCCTGTCGGGAGGAGCAGCCCTCCTGCGAGGCGGGATCCGCACGACCGAGGTCGTGGCCCAGCTGTTGTCGACGCACAGCTCGCCGAGCGTGCTGGATGGCGCCCCGTCCACGTACAAGCGGGTGGTGTGGACCGGCCCGCTGCCCCTGGACGAGCTCAAGGAGGTTGCGCACCTCCAAGGGGGCACGCTCAACGACGTGCTGATGAGCGCGATGGCGGGGGCGTTGTGCCGCTACCAGCAGGAGCACGGTGCGGGCCCGGTCGACCTCGTGACGATGGTGCCGGTCAACCTCCGCCCGCTGGACCGGCCGCTCCCGCCGACGCTCGGAAACCGTTTCGCCCTGGTGTTCTTCACCTATCCCAGCGGCACCACCCAGCTGCTGGCCCGGCTCGCCGAGACCAAACGCCGGATGGACTGGCTCAAGCGCTCACCCGAGGCGCCGCTGACCTTCGCGCTCATGGGCGTCATCGCGCGGACGGTTCCCGCCGTGGAACGAGTCCTGGTGGACTTCTTCGCGAACAAGGCGATCGGCGTGACGACCAATGTCGCCGGCCCCACGTCGCAACGCCTGCTCGCAGGGGTGCCGGTGACCGGGGTGCTCGGCTGGGTCCCGGGATCGGGTCGTCAGACCCTCGGGACCTGCATCTTTACGTATGCCGGCAACGTCCAGGTCGGCCTCATGGCCGACGCTGCGGTGGTGCACGATCCGGAGGCCCTGCTGGCGGCCTTCGAGGACGAAGCGGCGGCGCTGGTCCGTCTGGCCAAGTGGCATTGAGCTTCATTGATCTCTACCTAGGGCCTAGGTAGATTACGAGTGTGGGCCGCCAACCGCGCATGACCATCCCGACCCAGCTGGTGCTGCAGGCCTTCCTCGGGGAGGCCACGCGCGAGCGGTACGGCAGCGACATCGGCGCGGAGGCCGGCCTCGCGAGCGGCACCGTCCACCCGATCCTCGCCAGGCTCGAGGGCATCGGCTGGCTGGAGTCGCGGTGGGAGGACATCGACCCCCGGGTCGCAGGTCGCCCCGCCCGCCGGTACTACCGCCTCACCGAGTCGGGCGCCGTGTCGGCGCCGACCGCACTGGCCAGGGCACACCGGCCGCGTCGCCCCTTCGCGGTGCCGCTACCCGCTAGCAGGGAGGCGTGAGGTGCGCACCCTGCCGCCGTCACTGGCAGGTCAGGTCGGCCACGGCCACCCTTCCTCGCGGCCCGGTACGGGACCGCTACCGCGCAGAGCTCCTCGCCGAGCTCGACCCGCTGACCGTGAGCGCCCAGGCGAAGTTCGCCACGGGCGTCCTCGCCAGCTCTCTCGCACTGCGCAGGGCGGTGTCGTCACATCCGAGCCCGACACCCGTGGAGGTCGCCATGACCACTCCCCGAAAGCCTCTCCTCTGCCGCACCAACCTCCACCACGACTGGGAGTCGGCGCACACCCCGGACGGCCAGCGGTTCGTCCGCTGCGCCAACTGCCACAAGGAACGCGGCGACGGCCGGACCGGCATGTCCGGAGCGGGGATCAGCATCGGTGGCATGGGCTGAGCGGTGCTGTTCGTCAGGGGTACCGCGCAGGTCGACGTCTTCGACGAGATGGTGCCCGAGTACGCCGCTGCGGCGACCCGGTACCTCGGCCCCGACGCGGCAGCCGCCTGGCTGGAGCCGCTGCGCTCCCAGCCCATGGCGCGCATACGGGTCACGCCCACGGCGGCGCGCATCCTCGACTTAGAGACCCGCTTCCCCAGCGCCATGTCGGCCTGAGGTCCGGTTCAGGGCGAGAAGAGCGGCGGAGCGGCGGCTGCGACCAGGGGGTCAGCGGTACTCGGCGGGCCCGCGCTCGTCCTCGGCGTCCTCTGCGGCCTCGTCGTCGCCGTGCACCGTGCCGTGGCCGGCCGCAGCAGCCGCCTGCTTGGCCTCGGTGCGCCGCTGCACGCGTTCAGCCAGCTGGCGGGTGCTCTCCTCGCGGAACCGGGCGAGCACGAAGTACGACAGGACCATCGACACCAGCGCGGAGAGGACGAGCAGCATCCACTGCTGGTCGCGGTCGCGCAGGCCGAGGAGCCAGAAGAGCGACAGCACCCCGAAGAAGATGAGCAGGCGCAGGACGGTGTAGCGGAGCATGGTGGTGCGCGTTCCTCACAAGCCGGAGTAGGAGTGCTGGCCCACGAAGAACACGTTGACCACGGCGAAGTTGACGATGATGCAGGCGTAGCCGGCCAGGGCGATGTAGCTGGCGGTCTGGCGGCTGATGCCGCTGGTCGCCCGCGAGTGCAGGAAGGCCGCGTAGACCACCCAGATCACGAACGTCCAGACCTCCTTGGGGTCCCAGTTCCAGTAGGACGCCCACGCCTGGCGCGCCCAGATGGCGCCGGCGATCAGGGTGAAGGTCCACAGCGGGAACGCCACGATGTACAGGCCGTACGCCGTGCGCTCCAGCGACGCGGCGTCAGGGAACCGGTCGAGCACGCTGGAGCGGCCGGAGCGGGCGAAGGCGTCCTTGACCAGGTACACCGCGGTCGCCGCCGCACCGATGGTGAACACGGCGGTGGCGAGGACGGCGACGGTGACGTGGATGACGAGCCAGTAGCTCTGCAGCGACGGCAGGAGCTCGGCGGCCTCGGTGTACCAGACGCGGACGGCCATGCCGAGCACGAGCAGGATCGGGCCGGTGATGAACAGGCCCAGCCAGCGCAGGTCGCGCCTCGTCGACCAGATCGAGTAGGCCAGCGAGGTGAACATCGAGCCCATCACCGCGAACTCGAACATGTTGCCCAGCGGCCACCGGTCGACCGACAGGCCGCGCAGGACCACCGACAGGAGCAGCAGCATCCCTCCGAGCCACGTCGTGGTGGAGCCGATCCCGGCCGCGGCGCGGGCCCGGGACGGCACCTCGGCGGCACCACCGGCGACCGGTGCGGCGCCATTCGGTTCCGCGTCGGCCGGTGCGACATCGGCCGACGCGGCGTCGACCGATGCGCTCGTGGCCCCTGCTCCGACGAGCTCACGCTCCGCGGAGCGGTCGCCAGCACGCTCGGCGGCACGGTCGGTGGCGCGGTCGCGCGCCGGCAGCAGCCCGGCGAGGTAGACGGCGTGGCACAGCATGGCGATCGTGAAGACCGCCATCGCGGAGTACAGGCTCACGTTGGCGTATCCGGCGAGCGTCTCGTTCGTCATGTGCTGCTGCCCAATCGTCGTTCCACGGCGGCGAGGACGTCCTCGACCACCTCTTGAAGCCCGTCGTCGTCGCCCTTGGCGAGACCGCCGACCGTCACCACGGTACGTCCGCCGTCCTGCGCAGGCGAAACGCGCACGAACACCCGTCGGCGCCGGATGACGAGTGAGGCGATGAGACCGCCCAGTGCCAGCAGCGCCGCCACGAGCGTGACGTACTTGCCGGGGTCGTGCCGGATCGACAGCCCCGCGAACCGGTCGACGCCGTCGAAGGTGATGGTGCCGCGGTCGCCGGGAAGGGTGAAGGTCTTGCCCGGCTCGAGCCAGATCCGCAGCGGCTGGTCCTTGGCGGTCTTGACCTGCGTCATCTCGGCGGTGTCGAGCACGTAGACCGACTGCGGCCGCCCACCCGGGAAGAGGGTGCCCTCGAAGAGCGTCAGGGCCAGGGCCGGCTTCTTCGCGTCCGGGAAGATCGACGTGGGGCCCTTCTCCTTGTCGATCACCGCGGTCGGCAGGAAGAGCCCCGAGAACCCGAGCTGCTTCGGCTGCGCACCGGGGATCTTCACGGCCCCGACCGAGGTGTAGTTGTTGTCCTGGGCGAGGAAGGGCACCGGCCCGCTGAAGGTCGGGTTGCCGTCCTTGTCACGGACGGTGATGACGGGCGCGTAGCCGTTGCCCAGCAGGAAGACGCCCGCGCCCTTCATCTCCAGCGGGTGGTTGACCTTGATCGTCGCCTGCTTCGGCGTCGCGCCCGGCTCGGCGACCGTCGTCACGTGGGCGGTGAAGTCACGCGGCTGGCCGAACTGGCCACGCCCGGTGACGTTCTCCTCGAAGGTCGCGTCGAGCTTGTCGACCTTGATCCGGAACGGCGACAGGCTGGAGGGGTCGACCCAGGGGCCGGGGCTGAACGTGTCGTACTGGATCAGCGAGTTCGCAAACGTCTTGCCGACCGGCACGATGACGTCGCCCTTCCACCCGAACAGGTGGCCCACCGCGACACCGACGATGACGAAGATCAGGGCCAGGTGGAAGACGAGGTTGCCGGTCTCCTTGAGGTAGCCCTTCTCCGCGCTGACGGAGGTCGAGTCGTGCGCGTGCGTGCGGAACCGCTTGCCCTGGAACACCTCCCGCGCGGCGGCCAGGACGGCCTCGGCGTCGGCCCCGGTCTCGGCGGTGGCCGACGAGGGCAGCCGATCCGGTCGGGCGGGAGCGCGCGGCGGCGTCGAGCGCATCGCCTTCCAGTGCACCTTGCTGCGCGGCAGGACACAGCCGACGAGGGAGATGAAGAGCAGCAGGTAGATCGCCGCGAACCACGGCGACGCGTAGACCTCGAAGAACCCCAGCCGGTCCAGCCACGGGCCGGACCTGGGGTGGTTGGCGATCCAGTCGGCGGTGCGCGCGGAGTCGATGCTGCGCTGCGGCCAGATGGAGCCGGGCAGGGCGCCGATCGCGAGGAGGAGCAACAGGAACAGCGCGGTGCGCATGCTCGTCAGCTGCCGCCACATCCAGCGCAGCCAGCCGACCGCGCCGAGGCTCGGCTGGGTGATGCCCTCGGTGACGTCCTTGGTCTGCTGTGCCATGGTCAGATCACCGTCTGGAAGCCGTTGACGAGGGAGGTCTGCACGTACCGCGTCCACGACTCCCAGAGGCCGGTCACGAGGAGCAGGCCGATGACGAGCAGCAGCCCGCCGCCGAAGAGCTGGATGCCGCGCTGGTGCCGCCGCAGGAACGCCGAGACCCCGCCGAACCGCTCGAAGCCGGCGGCGATCAGGACGAACGGCAGCCCCAGGCCGAGCGAGTAGGCCAGCGCCAGCACGATGCCGCGCACCACGGCGGGCTGGTCGCCCGTGGTGGTCGCGAGGAGCACGACGGCGCCGAGGGTCGGGCCGGTGCAGGGCGCCCACCCGAGCCCGAACACAGCCCCCAGGAACGGCGCCCCGGCCAGGCCCGATGCCGGGCGGCGGTGGAGCTTGACCTCGCGCTGGGAGCCGATCCGGCTCCCTACCCCGATGAACACCAGGGCCATGAGGATGACGAGCACGCCGCCGAGCCGCATGAGCCCCTGACGGTGCTCGACCAGGGTTGCCCCGACGCCGGCGAGGAAGGCGGTCGTGGCCATGAAGACCACGGTGAACCCCAGCACGAACAGCAGGGCGCCGGCCACCATGCGGTGACGCGAGCGCTGGGCCAGCGACTCGTCGGACAGGCCGGTGACGTAGCCGAGGAAGCCGGGCACGAGGGGCAGCACGCACGGCGACGCGAACGACACCGCGCCGGCGAGGAGCGCGACGACGAGGGCGACCGGGAGGGCACCCGTGGTGACCGTGTCCGTGACGTCTGCGATCAAGGCGCCGGCCTACTTCTCGGCCAGGACGTCGTCGACCAGCCCGTCGAGCGTGGACGAGGTCACCTCACCCAGGACGCGGGCGGCGATGCGCCCCTTCGGGTCGAGCACCAGCGTCACGGGAGGCGTGGGCGCCTTGCCCTGCAGCGCCAGGATCAGCTGGCCGTCCTGGTCGTCGAGCGAGGGGTACGGGATGCCCTGGCGCTTGGCGGTCGCCTTGCCCGAGGACGGGTTGTCGCGGGTGTTGATGCCCATGAAGACGACCGGCTTGGCGGCTGCGGCGACGGCCTCGGCCGACTTCTTCAGCTCGGGCGCCTCCTTCTCGCACGGAGGGCACCACGAGGCCCAGACGTTGAGCACCACGACCTTGCCGGCCTGCCCCGCGACCGACCAGGACGCGCCGTCGAGGGTGGTCCCGGAGAGTGCGACCGGCTTGTTGCGCTTGGCGGCGGGGATCTGCTCGACGGTGCCGTCACCGGAGACGTAGCCCTGCCGGTTGCCCGACTTCGCCTGGGCGGCGATGGAGTTGGGGTCCTGCGAGCACGCGGCGAGGGACAGCGCGAGGACGGGGGCCGCGAGCAGCGCGACCGTCCGCACCGTACGGCGTGGGGTGTGCGACCTCATCCGGTGCCACCCCGCGACTCCGCGACCAGGGCTGCGGCGGGCTCGCTGTAGGTGATGGACTCCAGCTCGTCGCCGACGTAGGTGAACGTCGTCAGCGACGCGAGGCGGCACTCACGGCGGCGCGGGTCGTGCCACAGGTGCTTGCCGGCGAGCTGGTTGCGCAGGGTCCAGATGGGCAGCTGGTGGGAGACGATGACGGCTTCGTGGCCGCGGGCGTGCTCGCGGGCGTCCGCGACAGCCTCGACCATGCGGGTCGCGATCTCGCTGTAGGGCTCGCCCCACGAGGGCCGCAGCGGGTTGACGATCCGCCCCCAGTAACGCGGGTGCACGAAGGCGAGCGGGCTCATCGAGCCGACCTGCTCGCCCTCGAAGGAGTTGCCTGCCTCGATGACCCGGTCGTCCACCGTGATGTCGACGCCGTGCGACGACGCGACGGGCGCGGCGGTCTCCTTCGCCCGGGTCAGCGACGAGGCGACGACGTGCGTGACGTCGTGGTCCTCGAGGTGCCGGGCCGCGGCCTGTGCCATCCGTGTGCCGAGCTCGGAGAGGTGGTAGCCGTCGAGGCGTCCGTAGAGCACGCCGTCGGGGTTGTGGACCTCCCCGTGGCGCAGCAGGTGCACCACGGTGCGGGGGGCGGAGGTCATGAGTCGATTGTCGCAAACGCCTCGGCCGCCGCTGCCGCTGCAGCGGGCACCGCCGAGACGACCCGGTCGACCGCGGCGTCGTCGTGCGCCCCGCTGACGAACCACGACTCGAACGCGCTCGGCGGTAGGTAGACGCCCTGGCTGAGCATCGAGTGGAAGAACGCGCCGAACGCCGGCACGTGCTGGGCACGGGCTCCGTCGTAGTCGGTGACGGCGCCGTCACGGAAGAAGACGCTGAACATGCTCCCCGCGCGCTGGATGGTGTGCGGCACGCCGGCCCGCCCGAGCTCGGTGTCGAGCGCTGCCGTGATGGCGTCGGCCACCTCGTCGAGGCGCTGGTACAGCGCGGGCGTGCACTGCTCGAGGGTCGCCCGGCCCGCCGCGGTCGCCACCGGGTTACCCGACAGGGTGCCCGCCTGGTAGACCGGGCCGACGGGCGCGAGCAGCGCCATGACGTCCGCGCGGCCGCCGAACGCCGCCGCCGGGAAGCCACCACCCATGACCTTGCCGAAGGTGAACAGGTCAGGCGCCCCCGCGTCGTACGGGCCCTCGAGGCCGTACCAGCCGGCGGCCGAGCAGCGGAACCCCGTCATGACCTCGTCGGAGATGAGCAGCGCACCGTGGGCGGCCGTGATGCGGCGCAGCCCCTCGGTGAAGCCGGGTGCCGGCGGGACGACGCCCATGTTGCCGGGCGAGGCCTCGGTGATGACGGCCGCGATCTCGGCGCCCTGGGCGGCGAACGCCTGCTCCACCGCGGCGAGGTCGTTGTAGGGCAGCACGATCGTCTCGGCAGCCATCTCCTTGGGCACGCCCGCAGAGTCCGGCAGCGCGAACGTCGCGACGCCCGAGCCCGCCTGCGCGAGCAGGGAGTCGACGTGGCCGTGGTAGCAGCCGGCGAACTTCACGATGAGCGAGCGCCCCGTGTAGCCGCGCGCCAGGCGGATGGCGCTCATGGTGGCCTCGGTGCCGCTGGACACCAGGCGCACCTGCTCCACCGGCTCGACCCGGGCGACGATCTCCTCGCAGAGCCGCACCTCGTTCTCGCTCGGGGTGCCGAACGAGAAGCCGTCGGCGGCGGCAGCCTGCACCGCCTCGACCACGGCCGGGTGGCGGTGTCCCAAGATCATCGGGCCCCACGAGCCGACCAGGTCGACGTACTCGCGGCCGTCGACGTCGGTCAGGTATGGGCCGTTGCCGGAGGCCATGAACCGCGGCGTGCCCCCGACGGCGCGGAACGCACGGACCGGCGAGTTGACGCCTCCCGGGGTGACGGCGAGGGCGCGCTCGAGCAGGGCCTGCGAAGCCGGGGCGTCGAAGGGGTATGGCGTCATGCCCCCCATTGTCACAGCCCTACCTGAGCGCCCGAGCCCGGGTGCTGCGGCCGGCGTGCGCAGGCTCACAGGCACGGCCGTGTGTGGGATCAGACCTCGCTGCAGGAGGGCAGGCCCCCGGCCAGGATGGCGTCGCGGACGGCGGCCATGGCGAGGCCGAGGCCGGCGAACTGCTCGGGCGTCATGGTGTCGACGATGTTGCGCCGGACGCTCTCGATGTGGACCTGGGCCATCTCGCGGACGGCCTCCAGCCCGCGCTCGGTGAGCACGAGCTCGACGCCGCGGCGGTCCTCCAGGCAGGACTCGCGCCGGACCCAGCCGCGCTTCTCGAGCCGCGCGGCGGTGTGGGTGAGGCGGCTGCGCGACTGCACGACGAGGTCGGCCAGCCCGGACATGCGCAGGCGGCGGCCCGGTGCCTCGGAGAGCATCGAGATGATCTCGTACTCGCTCAGCTGGACGCCGTGGGACTGCAGGTCGCGGTCGAGGGCGGCCTCCAGCAGGCGGCTCCCGCGCAGGTAGGCACGCCAGGCCTCCTGCTGCTCGGTGGTCAGCCAGCGCGGTGGCGCGGTCACGGTGGTGCTCATGGTGGTCAGTATCCCATCTCGACTAGTTGGTTGAAATATAAATCAACTCTGCTATGTTCAACCCAGTGACGCCGCGGGAAAGTCCCGCGGACCACCCCTCGATCCAAGGAGAACCCCCATGGCCAGCATCAACGACCTCCCCGCCGGCACCTGGAACATCGACGCCTCGCACAGCGAGCTCGGCTTCACCGCGCGTCACCTCATGGTGACCAAGGTCCGCGGCAAGTTCAACGAGTTCGAGGGCGCGGCCAAGGTCGCCGACGACGTCACCGCCTCGCAGGTCACCGCCGTCGTCCAGCTCGGCTCGGTCGACACCGGCTCCGCCGACCGCGACGCCCACCTGAAGTCCGGCGACTTCTTCGACGTGGAGAACAACCCCACGATGAGCTTCACCTCCACCGAGGTCAGCGAGGACACCCTCAAGGGCGACCTCACCATCAAGGGCGTCACCAAGCCGGTCGCGTTCGACCTCGAGTTCAACGGCCTGGCCACCGACCCGTGGGGCAACCAGAAGGCCGGCTTCGAGGCCACCACCGAGATCAACCGCAAGGACTTCGGCCTGGAGTGGAACGTCGCCCTGGAGGGTGGCGGCGTGCTCGTCTCCGAGAAGATCAAGATCAACCTCGACGTCCAGCTCGTCAAGGCCGCCTGAGCACCAGCCGACAGGCACCACCAGGGCGCGAAGCACGGCGACCCCGTACGCAGAGGGGCCGGTTCCGCGAGGAACCGGCCCCTCTGGCATGCCCGCGGTGGTGGCCTACGGGTACCCCTCGACGTCCACGTGGCGGGCGATCGTGGCCGTGGCACGGCGGCCGGCCCCGAGCGGGATCGTGGGGACGAGTTCGTCGAGGAAGCCGTAACGGCGCAGCAGCGACTGGTGGTAGGACGTGCGGTCGCCCGACGCCCGCTGGTGGGTCCACCAGTCGGCGATGTCGCCCCAGCCCGGTGCCGCGAGGCTGCCGCCGAACTGCTGCACCGACAGCGACGAGCACAGGGCCGCGAACGCCAGCCGCTGCTGCAGCGGCCACCCCGCCAGCGTCCCGAGCACCATCGAGGCGCCGAAGACGTCGCCCGCACCCGTCGGGTCCATGGCCGGCACGCGCAGCGCCGGCACGACCGCCTCCTCCCCCGTCGCCGAGTCGATCGCGAGGGCACCGGACTCGCCGTTGGTGACCACGGCGAGCGGCACCCGGTCGGCGAGGGCGTAGAGCGCCTCGTGCGGAGTGCTGGTGCGGGTGTAGGCCATCGCCTCGCCCGCGTTGGGCAGGAAGCCGTGCACCACCGAGAGCTGGTCGAGAACCTCGGGCGACCAGCGACCGCTCGGGTCCCAGCCGACGTCGGCGAAGACCAGTGCACCACCGGCCTGCGCCTGCTGGACCCAGGTCGCCTCGGCCCCGTCGACCAGCGGCCGCTCCTCCGACAGCTCGACCATGACAGCCCTCGAGCGGGGCGGGGTCCCGATGAGCTCCGACGGCCCCAGCGGCGGGGCGTGGCCGTGGCTGACCATGCCGCGGTCCCGGTTGACCGCCATAGACACCGTGACGGGCGAGTGCCACCCCTCGAACCGGCGCGAGCGGCTGAGGTCCACGTGCTCGAAGTCGGCCAGGGTCTCCCAGCAGAAGTCGCCGTAGGCGTCGTCCCCGAACGCTGCGGCCAGCGAGGTCCGCAGACCCAGCCGACGGGCCGCGACAGCGAGGTTGGCGATGCCGCCGGGGCACGACCCCATACCGTCTGCCCACACCTCCTGGCCGTCCTCGGGGAGCGCGGCCAGGCCGGTGAAGATGATGTCGAGGAACACCGTGCCCCAGATGAGCACGTCGAGCTCGGGGGCGTCCGGGGTCCGCAGCGCGGCCAAGGGGTCGTAGGCCTGCTCCTCGGCCTGCTCGGGCACGGCGCGGCTCCTGTCGTCGGTGTGCGGCCAGAATGCCGTGCGGCCACGGCAGTGACAAGCAGCCGGTGGGCACGCGGGGCTAGGTTGCCTGCATGAGGCTGACGATCCTGGGCGGCGGCGGCTTCCGCACGCCGCTGGTCTACGGCGCGCTGCTCACCGACCACCACGAGCGGCGCGTCGACGAGGTGCGGCTGCACGACGTCGACGGGTCACGGCTGGAGGCGATCGGCCGGGTGCTCGCACAGATGGGCGCCGGCCAGGACGACGCCCCGACGGTCCTCACGACGACCGACCTCGACGAGGCGCTGGAGGGCGCCGACTTCGTGTTCTCCGCCATCCGCGTCGGAGGGCTCGAGGGGCGGACCGCCGACGAGCGGGTCGCCCTCGACCTCGGGGTCCTGGGGCAGGAGACGACCGGACCGGGTGGGCTGTCGTTCGGGCTGCGCACCCTGCCCGTCGCCCGCCACGTCGCCGAACGCGTCCGGGCTGTCGCCCCCGGTGCGTGGGTCATCAACTTCACCAACCCGGCCGGCATGGTGACCGAGGCGATGCAGCAGGTCCTCGGCGACCGCGTCGTCGGGATCTGCGACTCCCCCATCGCGCTCGCCCGCCGCGCCGCCGTCACCCTCGGGCTCGACCCCGCCGGCACGAGGGTCGACTACGTCGGCCTCAACCACCTCGGCTGGCTGCGTGGTCTGCACTCCGGCGGCCGCGACGTGCTGCCCGACCTGCTCGCCGACGACCGGATGCTCGGCTCCATGGAGGAGGCACACCTCTTCGGGCCGGAGTGGCTGCGGACGCTCGGCGCGATCCCCAACGAGTACCTCTACTACTACTACTTCACCCGTGACGCGGTCGCCTCGATCCGCAGCGCCGACCAGACCCGCGGCGAGTACCTCCTGGCCCAGCAGCGCGGCTTCTACGAGGCGCTGGCGCGGGCGGGCGACGACCCGTACGGCGAGTGGGACCGGGTCCGCCGGGAACGCAACGCGACCTACATGCAGGAGGCGCGTGACGAGGGCCAGGAGCGCGGTGAGGACGACGTCCAGGGCGGTGGGTACGAGGGGGTGGCGCTGGCCATCATGGCCGCCATCGCCAGGGGCGAGGCCACCTCACTGATCCTCAACGTACGCAGCGCCGGCGCCGTCCCGGGCGTGCCCGAGGACGCCGTGGTCGAGGTGCCGTGCACCGTCGACGGCGACGGGCCGCGGCCCCTGGCCGTCAGCCCGCTCACGACCCACCAGCTGGGACTCGTGCTGCAGGTCAAGGCCGTGGAGCGCCTCACGATCTCCGCGTCGGCCACCGGTGACGAGCGCGAGGCCGTGGAGGCGTTCGCGCTCCACCCGCTCGTCGACTCCGTGACCGTGGCGCGCGACCTGCTGCGCGGCTACCGCGCCCGGATCCCCGAGGTCGACGCGGTCTTCACGCGCCGGGACTGAGGTCAGAGCAGCGCGGCGGCGTCGAACGCGAAGTAGGTCAGGATGATCTGCGCACCGGCCCGACGGATGCCGATGAGCGACTCCATCATGACCCGCTCGCGGTCGATCCAGCCGTTGTCGGCGGCAGCGACGATCTGGGCGTACTCGCCCGAGATCTGGTACGCAGCAACGGGAAGCGGCGACATGGCCGCGGCTGCCGCGACGATGTCGAGGTGTGGGCCGGCCGGCTTCACCATGACGATGTCGGCGCCCTCGGCGATGTCGAGCTCGAGCTCGAGCAGCGACTCCGTCGCGTTGGCCGGGTCCTGCTGGTAGGTCGCGCGGTCACCCTGGAGGGACGACTGCACCGCCTCGCGGAACGGGCCGTAGAGCCCCGAGGTGTACTTCGCGGAGTAGGCGAGGATGACGGTGTCGGTGAAGCCCTCGGCGTCGAGCGCGTCGCGGACGTAGGCCACCTGGCCGTCCATCATCCCGGACAGGCCGAGCACCTCGGCGCCGGCGCGGGCCTGCGCGAGCCCCATCGCGGCATACCGCTCGAGGGTGGCGTCGTTGTCCACGCGGCCGTCAGCGGTGAGGACCCCGCAGTGGCCGTGGTCGGTGAACTCGTCGAGGCACAGGTCGGCCATGACGACGAGCCGGTCGCCGACGGCGTCAGCCACCGCTCGCAGGCCGACGTTGAGGATCCCCCGCGGGTCGTCGGCGCCGCTGCCGGTGGCGTCCTTCTGCTCGGGGACGCCGAACAGCATGATCCCGCCGAGCCCGGCTTCGGCTGCGCGCTGCGCCTCGGCGACGAGCGACTCGACGGTGTGCTGGACGACACCCGGCATGGCCGAGATCGCGACCGGCTCGGTGATGCCCTCACGGACGAACACCGGCAGGACGAGCTCGGCCGGGTGCAGGCGCGTCTCGGCGACGAGCCGGCGGATGGCCGGCGACTGGCGCAGCCGCCGGGGCCGGAGGACCGGACCCGACGGCTGGGCTGCTGGGGTGCTCACGACCGGCTCAGCGCGCGCGGCGGCGCGACGAGGACTTCTTGGCGCTCGGCCGCACGACCGTCTCGCCGGCCTCGGCGGCCGCGACGGCGAGCCCGAGGCCGTAGTCGGCGAGGGCGTCGACGAGCGCGTCCGAGGAGGCCTCGGGGGCAAGGACGTCGACCCTCAGGCCGTGCTCCTCGGCCGCCTTGGCCGTCGCCGGCCCGATGCACGCGATCACCGTCGACGGGTGCGGCTTGCCGGCGATGCCGACGAGGTTGCGCACCGTCGAGGACGAGGTGAAGACCGCGGCGTCGAACTGCCCGCCCTTGATGGCCTCACGGATCGGCGCCGCCGGCGGGGCGGCCCGCACCGTGCGGTAGGCCGTCACGTCGTCGACCTCCCAGCCGGAGGCCTGCAGGCCGGCGACCAGGGTGTCCGTGGCGATGTCGGCGCGCGGGAGGAAGACCCGGTTGATGGGGTCGAGCACCTCGTCGAACGGCGGCCAGTCGGCGAGCAGCCCGTTGGCCGACTTCTCACCCGACGGCACGAGGTCGGGGACGATGCCCCACTCGTGCAGCGCCTCGGCGGTGACCCCGCCGACGGCGGCGACCTTGAGCCCGGCGAAGGCGCGGGCATCGAGCCCGAACTCCTCGAACTTCTCACGGACCGCCTTGACGGCGTTGACGGAGGTGAAGCCGATCCACTCGTAGCGACCGGTCACCAGGCCCTTGACTGCACGCTCCATCTGCTGGGGCGTGCGCGGCGGCTCGACGCTGATCGTCGGCACGACCTCGGCGGTGGCGCCGTAGGACTCCAGGCGCGAGATCGTCGAGCCCGACTGCTCCTTGGTGCGCGGGACCAGGACGTTCCACCCGAACAGCGGCTTGGTCTCGAACCACGACAGCTCCTCTCGCAGGGCCACGGTGGAGCCGACGACGGCCAGGGCCGGGAACTCCACGGTCTTCATGACCTTGGCGACCTCGCCGAGCGTGGTGACCCGGGTCGACTGGCGGATCGTGGTGCCCCGCTCGGTCAGCGCGACCGGGGCGGACTCGGCGCGGCCGGCGGCCAGCAGCTTGGCGAGCGCCCCGCTGAGGTCCTCGGGCGCCCCGAGGAGCACCACGGTCACCGACTCGGCGACCGAGGCCGTCCAGTCGACGGACCGGTCGTTGGCCGAGATCACGTGGACGGCGGGCGAGCTGCTCGAGGTGAGCGGGATGCCTGCGTAGGCGGGCACCGCGGACACGGCGCTGACGCCGGGGACGATGTCGAAGCCGACACCGGCCTTGCGGCAGGCGAGGGCTTCCTCGGCGAGGCCGTTGAAGGTCGCAGGGTCGCCATCCATGAGCCGCACGACGAGGCCGCCGTGGGCTCCCTTCGCGGCCTTGACGACGAGCTTGGCCCGCATGGCGTGGGTCAGCGGCTGGCCGTGGTCGCCGTGGCCGGCGTCGACGACCTCGACGTCGGCGCGGCAGTAGCGCTCGACGACGGACTCGCGGGCGACCTGGTCGATGACGACGACGTCGGCCCTGGCGAGCAGCTCGAGCGAGCGCACGGTCATGAGGCCGGCGTCGCCGGGGCCGGCGCCGACGAAGGCGACGCGGCCGGGCTGGCGGGTGGTGGGCTTGGTGGGCTGGGTCGAGCGCGTGGGGCTCACGTGGCACGCTCCGTGCTGTCGTGTTCTGGGCGGCGGTCGGGGGCGGCGAGCGGATGAGTTCCGTTCGCCCCGGCTGGGTCGGGGGGCCAGCTGTCGGCGGTGTGCTCCCGTATGGCGTCCACGGCCGACGGCCCGTCGGCGGCGGGCGGCCGCTCCTCGGGCCCGCGCAACAGGTCGGCGCCGTCCTCGAGCAGCACGGCGGCCAGCCGGTGGCCGAGGGACTCGGCGTCCGTGACGGGGCCGACGAGCGAGCGACGCAGGTCGACGGCTCCGTCGACGCTGCCGACGAACGCGCGCAGCGACAGCTCGAGGCCGTCCTCGCCGTCGACGACCTCGGCGAGGGCGCCGACGGGTGCGGAGCAGCCGGCCTCGAGGGCGGCGAGCAGCGCGCGCTCGGCGGTGACGCAGGCCCGGGTGTCGGCGTCGTCGAGGACGGCGAGCGCCTCGCGGGTCACGGTGTCGTCGGTGCGGCACTCGACGGCGAGGGCGCCCTGACCGGGCGCCGGGAGCACCTGCAGCGGGTCGAGCGCCTCGGTGACCTCGTTGAGCCGGCCGAGCCGGGCCAGGCCGGCCCTGGCGAGGACGACGGCGTCGAGGGCGCCGTCGTGCACCATCGAGATGCGGGTGTCGACGTTGCCGCGGATGTCCTTGAAGCCCAGGCCCATCCCGAGGGCCGCGAGCTGGGCGACGCGTCGCGGGGACCCGGTGCCGACGACGGCGCCCTCCCCCAGCTCGCCGAGCGTGCGGCCACCGGAGGCGACGAGCACGTCGCGCGGGTCCTCACGCCCCGGCACCGCGACCACGGTGAGCCCGGGCTCGGGCGAGGTGGGCAGGTCCTTGAGGGAGTGCACGGCGAAGTCGACCTCGCCGTCGAGCAGGGCCCGGCGCAGCGCTGCCGCGAAGACACCGGTGCCGCCGAGGCTGGCGAGCGACTCGGTGGACGTGTCGCCCTCGGTGACGATGGTGACCAGGTCGACGGTGTGGCCGAGGGCGCGCAGGCGGTCGGCGACCCAGCTCGACTGGGTCGTGGCCAGCGCACTGCGGCGGGTGCCGAGGCGCAGGGTGAGGGGCGAGGTCGCGGTGCTCACGGCATACCCCCCGTCCTGGGCGGCGGGACGGAGGCGGTGGCCGCCTCGCCCGGACCGAGGTCGAACAGCTCGCGCAGCGCCTGGGCGTAGCCGTCGCCCTGGCCGCCGACGGCGAGCTCCTTCACGCGCACGGTCGGGGTGTGCAGGAGCTTCTCGACGATGCGGTGCACCGCGAGCTGCACCTCGGCCCGCGAGGTGTCGTCGAGGTCGGGCAGGCGCTGGTCGAGCCGGCTGAGCTCGCCGGCGACCACGTCGGCGGCGTGCGAGCGCAGCGCGGCAACGGTCGGCGCGACTGTCTCGGCGGCACGGGAGGTGAGGTAGGTGGCCACCTCGCCGATGACGAGGTCGGCCACCTGCTGCACCTCGCTGGAGGTCTTCCCGCCGGACAGGTCCTCCCCGAGCGAGGCGAGGCCGGCAAGGCTGACACCGTTGAGGGAGTCGACCTCGGGGGCCACGTCGTGGGGCAGGGCAAGGTCGACGTAGGCCTGCGGGCGGCCGCCACGGGCGACCTGGGCGTCGGCGGCACAGGCGAGGCTGACCACGACGCCGGTGGACCCGGTGCAGGAGATGACGACGTCGGCGGCCGCGAGGGCGGGGCCCAGCTCGTCGAGCGGCCTGGCCGTGCCGCCGGTGCGCTCGGCGAGGCGGGTCGCCTTGGACAGGGTGCGGTTGAGGATGGCCAGCGAGCGGACGCCGCGGCGGGCCACCGTGGTGGCGGCCAGCGAGCTCATGCCCCCGGCGCCGACGACGAGCACGTCGAGCCCGTCCAGCGGCCCGAGGTCGCGCTCGGCCCGGGCGAGGCCCGCCTCGACCAGCGAGACGCTCACGGCGTCGATCCCGGTCTCGGTGTGGGCGCGCTTGCCGACGCGGAGCGCCTGCTGGAAGAGGGTGTTGAGCGAGGACCCGGCGTGGCCGGCGCGCTGGGCCTCCCGCAGCGAGGTGCGCATCTGGCCGAGGATCTGCGCCTCGCCCACGGCCATCGAGTCGAGCCCGCAGGCGACCGTGAACGCGTGCGCGATCGCGCGGTCCTCGTAGTGCACGTAGAGGTGCTCGCGCAGCTCCTCGCGGCCCACGCCCGTGACCTCGGTGAGCGCGTCGGTGATGTCGGTGACCGCACCGTGGAAGGTGAGGGACTCGGCGTACACCTCCGTGCGGTTGCAGGTGGACACCACGGTGACCTCGGAGAGGTTGTCGCGCGCGAAGAGGCCCGCGGCCAGGCGGTGGCGGCCGGCCGGGTCGAGGGACATCGACTCGAGCAGGGACAGCGGCGCCGTGTGGTGCGAGAGGCCGAGGACGACGAGGCTCACCCGGACACCACCGCCGCGACGTCGAGCGCGCCCTGGGCCGCGAGCGCCTTGCGCTGCTCGTGGAAGGCGAGGATCTGCAGCTCGGTGGACAGGTCGACCTTGCGGACGTCGACGCCCTCCGGCACGACCAGCACGCACGGCGCGAAGTTGAGGATCGAGCGGACGCCGGCGGCGACGAGCTGGTCGCAGACGCCCTGCGCCGAGGCCGCGGGGGTGGCGATGACGCCGATCGCGAGGCCCTCGTCGCTGACCAGGGAGTCGAGGGTGTCCATCGGCTGCACCGCGATGCCGGCGATCTCCTGGCCGTGCAGGCTGGCGTCCTGGTCGAGCAGGGCGACGACGCGGAAGCCGCGCGTGGCGAAGCCGCTGTACGCCGCGAGCGCGTGGCCGAGGTTGCCCATCCCGATGATGGCCACGGGCCAGTCCTGGGTGAGGCCGAGCTCGCGCGAGATCTGGTAGGCGAGGTGGTCCACCTCGTAGCCGACGCCGCGCACGCCGTACGAGCCGAGGTGCGAGAGGTCCTTGCGGAGCTTGGCGCTGCGTACGCCGGCGGCGGTGGCGAGCTCCTCGGAGGAGACGGAGGTGATCCCCCGCTCGGCGAGCCCGGTGAGGGCACGCAGGTACTCCGGCAGCCGGGCCACCGTGGCGTCGGGGATACCCCGACGAGCGCTCGGTTCGGCGGACAACGTCTTCTCCGGCTCCTTCTCGACCCACAGGGTCCGCACCTGGCTGATGCGGGCTGCCCACGGCAGATTACGCTTTTGTGAACGGATGCACAAAGTCACAAGCGGCCGTCCCGAAGGGTGGTGACGGCGCCTGTGACCCAGGTCACCGAAGGGGTCGAGCGACGCCGGCCGTGGACGCGAACGGCGTCCCCCGCTGCGGCGGTTCAGGCCTGCAGCGCCGCCCGGAGCCGGGCCTCGTCGACGCGCCAGTAGTCGTGCTGCAGGCCGTCCACGAAGGTCACCGGGATCTGCTCGCCGTACTGCTCCAGGAGAGCCCGGTCACCCACGACCGACTGCTCCTCCCACCCGACACCCAGCTCGTCCGCGACCCTCGCGATCACGGCTCGCGCCTCGTCGCACAGGTGGCACCCGGGGCGCCCCAGCATGCGGATGCGGGGCGCCGCGTCCGCGGTGCGGGGGTCGGGTAGGTGCTCGGGCACCCCACCAGCGTAGGCGGACGTGTCCGGGGTGTGACGTGGGTCTCCTGACAAACGGCGCGAGATCGGCGAAACTGTCCCGCCAGGAGGTCCCCCATCAGGATGCGCCCACGTCGTCGTGCCGCGAAGCCGTTCGCGGGGCTCAGTGACGCCCTGATCCGGCTGTCGCAGCCGGTGACCGTCACGGCAGACCACGGCATGGGCGCCGCGACAGCGCAGTTCCTCGACTCGCTGCGCCTCGTCCTCAGCATCGCCGGCGACGCCGGGACCCTCGACGGCTCCGGCCGGGGCTCGAGCGGCGGCTCGGGACCGGGTGACGCCGACGGTGGCCGTGCCGCGCGTGCCGGGTTCGCCCCCGGCGAGGCGCCGCAGGACTTCGTCCGCATCTCCGCCCTCGTCGACCTCGCCCAGCGCGGTGACTCCGAGGCGTTCGGGATGCTCTACGAGCGCTACGTCGACGTGGTCTACCGCTACGTCTACGTGCGCGTCGGCAGCCAGCAGCTCGCGGAGGACCTCACCTCCGAGACGTTCCTGCGCGCCCTGCGACGCATGGACTCCTTCTCGTGGCAGGGCCGGGACATCGCCGCCTGGTTCATCACCATCGCGCGCAACCTGATCACCGACAACGCCAAGTCGGCGCGTTTCCGCATGGAGGTCACGACGGCCGACATGCTCGACGCCGACACCCGGGTGGAGGCAGCCCCCGACCACGAGGTGCTCGAGCGGCTGCGCGACGAGCGGTTGCTGACGGCGGTGAAGAACCTCAAGCCCGAGCAGGCCGAGTGTGTCGTCCTGCGGTTCCTGCAGGGGCTGACCCTGGCCGAGACCGCCAAGGTCCTCGGCAAGTCCGAGGGTGCCGTCAAGCAGCTCCAGCTGCGCGCCGTCCGCGCCCTGCACCGGGAGCTGGCCGATGCCGACCTCTAGGCGTCACCCGTCCCGGGAATTTCGCTACGGCGCGGCGCGTAACTTCTGCGCACCCGGGTCGTTCTCAGCGCGACAGACCGCGACCGAGCTGGGGAGGGAGGTGTCGGCATGCCACTGATCAACCGCTCCGCCGATCGGTTCCAGCGCGCCCTGGAGGGAGAACGCTTCACCGACGACGAGCTCCAGCGCCTGCTCGAGACCAGTCGCCGGCTCGCCTCCGTGGCGTCGCTGGGTCCCGGCCCCGACGCGGTGTTCGTCGCCACCCTGCGCGAGCGCCTGGCCACCGAGGCCGCCAGCCTGCCCACCCCGTCACCCTCGGCCCGCGGCGCCGCGGCGGCCCGGTCCGCCACACGCCCGGCCCCCGCCGTGC